>SMWK01000212.1 GCA_004356895.1 Gammaproteobacteria bacterium | reverse complement strand
TTCACCGTCGGTAAAGCTCTCGGGCGGCGAGAACACCATCACAAACGCCCTAGCTATGGGAAACACGCTGAGGGCAATCCAGGTTCGGCGACGACCGAAGCGGTTCCTGGTGCGGTCGCTCAAATAACCTACGATCGGATCGGAGACGGCATCCCAGATCCGCGAGGCGCTGAAGATCAACCCCATCACTACCGGCGCGATGAGCAACACGTCGGTGGAGAACTTCATGACGTACAGACTCAACACGAGATACATGTAACCTGCGCCGATTGCCGGTACCCCGTAGGCGAAGGTAGTGTTCCAGGATACCCGCTGGCTCGGGTTGTGGCTGGTGGCTTCGGCCATAGCGACTAATGCCTTCTTTATTGATTCTTAACTTATCAGGCGTTACGAATCGTCAATCCACCATCCACCGGCAACGTTACCCCGGTGATGAAGCTTGCCGCTGGGAGCACCAGGCTGAGCGTTCCATGTGCCACCTCCTCGGGGTCTGCATAACGTTTCAGCGCAATCCGACGGCGGGCATAAATCTGTTTGTGTTCCTCCGGGATCGCTTCGGTCATGCCGGTGCGTATCGGTCCCGGGCAAATACAGTTGACGGTGATGCCTTCCTCACCGAGTTCCACCGCAAGCGAGCGAGTAAGGCCTATTACCCCTGTTTTCGCGGCGGTATAGGGACTACCAAACTTTGTGGCGCCCAACCCTTCGGTGGAAGCGATGTTAACGATACGCGGGTGTTCGGCTTTCCGAAGATACGGCAGCGCGGCGCGAATGGTGCGCGTATGCGCGGTGAGCAACACCGCGAGCGAACGTTCCCAGGCTTCCTCGTAGTCGTCCGCATCGATGGGTGCGAACATGGAAATCCCGGCGTTGTTGATCAGGATGTCGATGCCGCCGAAGTGATCCGCTACCTCCTTGAAAACCGTCGGTACCGCCTCCTTGTCCGAAACATCAAGCGTCCAGCCTTTGACTGGGTATCCAACGGCCTCTATTTCGCCCGCAACTTTATTGAGCGACTCCTCGTTGAGGTCCATGATGGCAACCTTAGCGCCCTCGTCAGCAAACAGATGTGCGGTCGCTCTACCCATACCACTGGCAGCGCCCGTGACGATTGCCACTTTGCCTTCTATGGAACGACTCAGCTTCGATAACTTCATAACACCCCCAGCAAATACTTCCAACCACTGTAATTGAGCCACTTGGCGCAATGCAAACCGGGTCTTCGGTTATTAATTGACGCCAATTGCAATTAGCTGGGCAAATAAGCAAAGTGCATCGATCGCGATATTGAAAACGGCAAAAAAACCTGTGAACCCGTCTCTCGAAGCCATCGGTGAACGGCTCGCGACCTACCTGACGGAGCGCTGGGGTCATACTCAGACACTCACCCTCATCGAGCAGATCCCAGGGGGTGCGTCCCGGGAAACCTATCGAGTACGGCTGCGCGGCGCCGATGGAGAGCAAGGTCTCATCCTGCGTCGCGATCCAACCTCGAGCCTCATCGATACCGAACGAGCGCTCGAATACCAGACCTACGTCGCCGTCTACCCGACAGAAATCCCCGTGCCCGAGCCTCTCGTCCTCGAAGAAGACCCGCAACATTTAGAGCGTCCCTTCTCGGTGATGCGCGAGATAGCAGGCTGCAATTCGGCGGTGGCAGACCTGGCATTGCCTCCTTATGTTGGCGTTCGCGGCCGCATTGGCGAAATAAAATGGACCCTGCTCGGTAAGCTCGCAACCCTCGATATCGATACATTGGGTATCACCAGTTTCATGGAGACACCAACCCATCCGGCTGCCCACGAACTCGATTACTGGGCAGGCGTAATCGATGCAGACTCGCTGCATCCCGAACCTGTTGCCCAGGCTGCCATTCGCTGGCTCAAGAAAAATCTTCCCGACCCTTCAGGCAACCTCGCCCTGGTACATGGCGATTACCGGTCCGGGAACTTTCTATATACCGAAACAGGCGATATCGAAGGCATTCTCGATTGGGAGATGGCCCATATCGGGGATCCACTGGAAGATCTAGCCTGGTCGCTCGATCCATTGTGGGCCTGGCCGGAGCGTACTCTCGCCGGTGGCCTGATTCCGCGCGTAGACGCCATCGCCATCTGGGAGCAGGTGAGTGGGTATCGGGTTGATCCTCAAGCCTTCCGCTGGTGGCAGATATTCGCCTCGCTCAAAGGGCTCGCGATCTGGATTTCCTCCACCGAAAACTTCACAAACGGCACGACCAAAGAACCAATCCTCGCGGTTGCCGGATGGCTCATGACGGACCGCCACAACCGCATCCTCGTAGATCGGCTCAGTCCCAACTCAGCACACCTTTATGCGGAGCCTGTGTTGTGATCACCACACCAGGCAAGGCGCTGGGGGATCTGGCCATGAAACTTGCGTTGTCCATCGCGCCGGAAACCAGCTCAGCCTATGCGATGGCAAACACCGGCATGATCGCCGTACTGCTTCAAGCCCTCGGTCAGGATAGTGAGCGTGCTGTGGCGAATCGGCTGGCGGATATCGTAGAGATAAAGGCCCTCTTTACCGCAGAGGGTGTACCCAACACCACTGCTCGGGAAACATTTTTGCACCGTGAACCACAATCTCTGCGCTTGAGTGATGTGATGACCCATCACGCCGAGGGACTGACTTTGTTAATCGAACTGCACGCCTGGGCCGAAGCGAACAATCCCAAGCTAGACCAGTCGATCTGGTCCTTCCTGCTCAACCACACCGAACGCGACAAGTTCGATTGGTAGGAGGGCAACGTAGCGCAATCGAGTTGCTTGGCAACTCGCCTCTACCGCGACTCCGCACGCCGCATATCGGCGTAGAGGTATCCTGGCAAGGCACAAGACAGCCCGATGGTGAGATTCAGCACCACAAAAAGCCACGGTTTGGGGCCTTCAGTGCGAGCAAACATATAAATCCAGAACACGGTTGAGGTAATCAGCAGATCTGCAGTGAATCCACCCGCCGCACCATTGACGAACAACGCCGACACGAACGCAGGCAACCCCAACCCAGACGCCGCAAAAAAGTTGAAGAAAAAGAACATCGGGACGACCGCCCCCACGATGGCGAACACTAAATAGACGTTTTTCACTGGATGTTCCTGCTGGTCAAGATCGGCTTGCAGCGTAGCCTTATGAGGTAATAGAGCCAATTACCTTGGGGGTAATCGATTCGCCAGTAAAGGAAGGTAAACTTCCTTAGGATTACCTCGAAGGAAGCCTACCCGATGAGCACTTCCGCCCTGGAACTGCGCGCGACAACGGACTTCGGTGCGGTTCTGCGCGATTGGCGCCACCACCGACGTTTGAGCCAACTGGCTCTGGCTACTCAATCCGGTATCTCCCAGCGTCACATCAGCTTCCTGGAGACCGGCCGCTCCAATCCGAGCCAACCCATGGTGCTTGCGCTGTCGGAATCCCTGGATATTCCCCTGCGTGAACGCAACGCGTTGTTACACAGCGCCGGATACGCAGCGTGTTATGCCGAGCAGCCACTGGATGAAGACGCCATTGCGGTGTTCCACGGCGCGCTGAAAGCCACCTTGGAACACCACGAGCCCTACCCGGCCATGGTGCTGGACGGCCGCTGGAATATGGTGATGGCAAACGATGCAGCGCTGCGCTTCTTCGCTATTTTCATCGATCCATTCGCTGCGCTCGAGCGGATGGGCTCCCCCACGGAATTCCAGATCGTGCGCTTGTGCCTGAGCGATCTGGGACTCAAACCTTACATCGTCAACTGGCAGGAACTCACATCCACCTTCCTGCAACGTGCTCGGCGCGCTTTGGTGGTCAACCCGAACGATGTGTTGCTGCCTGTGCTCATCGAGGAGATTCAGTCCCATCCGGACGCACCCGAACAATGGCAAACCCCCGACTGGTCGACCCCGCCCGCCCCGGCCGTCAACATGGTGCTCGAAAAGGACGACCAGCGTTATGCTTTGTTCACGATGCTCGCCCACTTCGGAGCCCCGCAGCACGTCACGATAGAGGAGTTAACGGTCGAATCTTTCTACCCTGCGGATGAGGAAACCCGGACTGCACTGATCGAACTTGCCCACTGAGCTCCGACAGGGTTGTCTAGCACCGGCACGATGCGTAAACTTCGCGCTCCTTTCTCCATGGGTCGTTAGCTCAGTTGGTAGAGCACCGGGCTTTTAACCCGTTGGTCGTGAGTTCGAGCCTCACACGACCCACCAGAAAAACTAATAAAATCAATCACTTCTGATAACTCCGAGGATGAACCAACCATCCTGGTCACAAGCACGAGTCAAGCCACCACAATGGGTCGTCGATTGTGCTTGAGTCTCTGATGGCGTCAGAAACGCGATAAAACGAGCGAGGACTGCCTTTCCCCCTGACTACATGGGTCCGAATTAACACAATGGACGTTCGAGAACATATACTTGTCGTTGTTAAAGGAGCTGCGCGGTTCTGTCAGTTGCGAGCCAAAGCGACAAGCCGAGAGATTACGATGAGTAATATCGACCAACCAGTACACGCCAAAATCGTCGAAAGTCCTCACCACCACCTGTGGACAGATGCACTGCATGCGAGAACGCTCTCCCACCAGGCCAAAAATAAATGGGATAAAGGTACGTACGTTCGGTGGGCGGTCACGACGTCTTGGACGGTACTCGTGATTGCATGCGAGGACGCTCTCAACGACAAGGATATTTTTTATCGCTTTAGGGTGAACGTTGACGGAGCCATCCTGATGGGCGCTTTTCCTCCACTGGATTGGGGTTCGGGTGTTTGGCAGCGAGTCAGGAAGCTGCAGAAGCAGCGGAGGTCGTATATTCATCGCTTCCTGGCACAGAACGATCTATTCCAGGAGGCGATTATCGCCGACGATGCGATCGCCGTCGTGAGAGAGGCAGTCGTCGCTATCTACCAACACGTAAAGCGGCCGGTTCCCACATGGATCCATGACGATGACGATCGTGGCTGGGACACAGGGAAACAGGGTGGTACCGCACAGACTGAAACACATGAGCGAGCTGATCGGGAAGAACCCGCAAGTATCCACATAAGGTTCTGCCACGGAGAAGAGGAAAGCACTGCGCACGTGCTCCCCGGCGGTGTGGACTTCATGCCTTACGTCGAAGACCTGTTAAAAAGAGCA
>SMWK01000211.1 GCA_004356895.1 Gammaproteobacteria bacterium | reverse complement strand
GTGCTCCGTTTCCAGTGGACGTGAAGCGCAATTCTTGCGTAAATACGTCGAGCCGGTGCGGTCGGAACAGGTCAATGACAAACTCCTGGTCAATGTCGAGGTCGGTTTCCCGGTCTGAATCCGTGTCTGTATACGAAGTAATAGAAGTGACGGTGAAGTTCTCCAACTCGTAGGCAAGTTCCACACTGCCCGCCACCGTTTCCAGATTGTGTCGCGGGTTGAAACTGGTGTCCACTATGTTGGTATAGGTGAGCTCACCGCTCAACTCACGGTTCCAAATATTGTTGGGCCCGTCGAGTTTGTTGTAGCGCACGGTGGCATAGAGAGAGAAACGATCCGTGATGTCGCCCGCCAAGGTCGCACGGATACCCGATTGCTCGGTTTTCCCCACATCCGGATCGTTGCTGTTGACCCCACCGTTGGCACGTACTGAGTTTGGATTGACCAGGAACGAATCATCCGTCATGGCAAAAGCAAAGACCCGCGCGGCCCAGGTGGTCCCCAGCGGAAGATTCAGTTGAACTTCGCCATCATAATAACCGTCTTCACCGGCGCGCAGCTTAACGCGACCCGAAAATGCCGCCGGGTCCGGCCGCTTTGTGACAAATTTTATGGCGCCGCCGATGTTGGCGCCGCCGTACAAAATGCCCTGCGGCCCTTTCAGCACTTCGATACGCTCTAAATCACCGAAGCGGGAAGAGGCGTCGGAGAAGATCTGCACATCGTCCAGGTAAAAGCCGACCCCCTGGGTATTGCCGAAGCCCCCCAAGCCACGAATGGAGACGTTTGGAAAGCCGTCCAAGCGCCTGCTCATATACAGATTCGGCACCAGCAGTCCGATGTCTTCGAGGCCGTTGATGTTGGCCTGTTCAATGAATGTTGCTGAGAACGTGGCTATGGACTCCGGGATTTCGAGCACGTTCTCTTCCCGCTTGCGGGCGGTGACGATGATTTCCTCGAGGACCGAATCCTGTTGCGCCATGACTGCCTGACTCGTCAGGAGCATGACCGAAGGCAAGGTCAGCATAGAGGCGGCGAGCATCACGGTGCCGAAGGCGGATCCTGCATACGCGCCTGTCCAGCGATGAGTTGTATCTGCGCGAACGGCGCCGGCAAACTTCCACTTTCCAGAATCTTGTTTTGGCATTGTCTCTACCTCCAACGTTTTCAACCTACTCATTACTCCTCCTAACATTCGAACACCCGGCCCGGATTTAGCAGATTCTTTGGGTCGAGGCTGCGCTTTAAAGTTCGCATTAAATTAATTTCGTCGGGTGAACGGCTGTGCGGCAGCCACCTGAGTTTTTCTATCCCGATACCATGCTCGGCGGAAACCGAGCCACCGATCTCAACAAGTGGCTCGTAGACGCATTCATCGCTTGCATGATGGTGGTCGCCTTCTGCATAAGGTTGCACAAAAAAGTGCAGGTTTCCGTCAGCGAGGTGACCGAAAGTGTACAAGCGGCCTTTGGACCAGCGACTCGTGACATTTTCTCTGACTTTGGCGACATAGCCCGGCATATCGCGGATCGGCAGGCTGACGTCATAGAGATATACGGGCTCCGGTTCCTGAATGGCCTCGAAGTTTTCGCGAATATTCCAAATCTCTCTCGTCTCTGCCTCGGATTTAGGAATGACGGCATCGATGATGACTTCATCTTCGAGTGCCTGGCCTAGTATGGCCTCGAACCGTTCAGAATCCGCTTCAGGATCATTGCTTTCAGCCTGTAATACGACATAGAACGGGAAATTTCGCGATAGTGGTGCGCGATGGCCGCCTTCACCGGTTACCGCCTCATAATAATCACCCCACATGATCTCGTAGGCGCTCAATGACCCTCCCAGCTGTTTCTGTAACCGTCCCAGTAAGCTGGTGACTTCATCGAAGCCGGTCATTGCGACGAGCGCGTTTTGCCTGCTTGCTGGTTGTGGGAAGAGTCTTATTACGACTTTGGTTATGATACCGAGCGTTCCCTCGGTGCCGATAAAGATCTGCTTTACGTCGTAACCCGCATTGTTCTTGAGCATTCGGTTCATGGAAGAAATAACCGTCCCATCCGCCATGACGGCTTCAAGCCCAAGCACGAGGTTTCTCATCATGCCGTAGCGCAGTACGTTCATGCCACCAGCATTGGTTGCCGCATTGCCGCCGATTGTGCAGCTGCCTCGCGCTCCGAGATCGAGTGGGAAATAGAGACCTTGTTCCGCCACTGTCTCCTGGACGGCTTGCAATTTGGCGCCCGCTTCGACAATAGCTGTACAGCCCACCGGATCGATTTCCTGAACACGATCCATTTTTTCCAGAGAAAGAACAACGTCATTGCTGGTTGCCTCCGCGCCGTTTACGCAGCCTGTTAACCCCCCATGGACGACAACAGTCTGGTCATTTTTGTGACAACAACGCATGATCCTGGAGACTTCTTCAGTAGAGTGAGGTAACAGTAAAACCTTGGCCTGCATCGGCGCACTGTTCCAGAAGCTCGTCGCCCGATTAGCAAGGACCTCATTGGTCATTAATCTGTTTCGGCCAAGGATATTTTCGAATTGGGCCATTGTGTGACTCATTACCACCAACTGGCTACGTAGCAGATTTTTTGGTCGTGCTGACACAACAGCAATGTACCGAATATCAGGGGAAGTAACTTGTTTGTCTGCGAAACAGCGCCTGTCTAGAAGTGCAAACGATGCTAAGGGAATCTTCCCGGCGTGATCCCTCAAGGGACTGCTTCGGTTGCGATAAGAGCTCACCGGGTTCCGGTTGATGTTTCCAGTCAACGGTCTCCGATTATGCCATGACGATAGGTCGGTCAGTGCGTTCCTGTGCCCATCAAGTCCGCAGGCTTCACCAGAATCTGTGACGCAGATCCACCGTCAGGCGGCGTGGTTGGCGGAAGCCATCGTCTTGCTCGCGGTAAGCAAAGAGGCGAAACGCAGATTTGCCTTCTACAATGGGCACTCCAATTGTGCCGGAAAAGTTTAGGGTAGACTGATCACCCAGGGTAACTAGTAAGTTTCCTACTTTTTCGTTCAGATCCGGGATGCGGCCTGAGATGGAATCCAACAACAACATAATGGGCCGCCCCGCGAACGCATCGATGGATGCCACAGCTTGCGGTTCTTGAATGGGTCAGCGTGGTGGACAAAAGGCTCGCCAAACGACGTTGTTCCGCGTTAGATCAAGGTGGTTACCTGATTGACAGAATGTGCACTGATGTAATGATATTCAGGGCAACGCAGCGCGCGAAGCGACTGTTTGTCTGCATGATGCTAAAGTTGTATATATGTAATAGGCTTTGCACTGAACGAATGATCACCATAACCAGGTCCTTTTGTATAGAATGAATCTTATTCGCCACTCACCCCTTTTGAGGAGACCCCTTTTGAGGTAATATTTGAGATGAGCACGCCTGCACTCCCTGTGCTAGTGGCGCATGCCCTGTTGCTTGCCACCCTGGTGAACGGTCCTGTTCTTGTGACACAGGCGCAGGAAAGTATTGAAACTGCGGAATCTGAGCCTGTCGATACCGGAGAAATACAGGCGCTTCGCGACGCCCTTGCCGGTATTGAGAGCGATCAAGGCGCTTATGCGAAAGCGCTACCGGAACAGCTGATCAGCCTGGGGCTCGCCCTGCAACAGCAGGGCCGTCACAAGGAGGCAGCAGCTGTGTTCAAACGCGGTGTGCATCTGGTACGGATCAACAACGGGCTCTACAGCGCAGAGCAAATCCCCTTCCTCCAGGGCGAAATCAGCAGCAATCTGGCCCTTGGCGAACTGACCGAGGTCGATCAGCGCCAGCAATACCTCCTCCAGGTCCAACAACGCAGCTTGGTCAGCGGTGAGCTGTACATCCAGGCCCTGATGCAACAGGCCAGCTGGCAGCACGATGCCTATGAACTGGGTATCGGCGACCATGAGCGCGTCTTTAGCCGACTCTTGAGCATGTGGGACCTGTATCGCCTGGCCATTAGCGACATCATCGATCGGGAAGGAGCGACTTCGCCCATGCTGCTGCCACCCCTACACGGAATGTTGAAAGCCCAGTACCTGATCTCTGCGTACCAGGTTAACTACAATAGGGACGCGGAAAACCGCGCCCAGACGGAGCGGTTCCGGTTTGAGGCCTACCTCTCGCAAAACTACAAAAAAGGTAACGCAGTCATCCGTGCCATCTACAACGTGGAGCAGACCCGCTACGGAGAACACGGTCTGCCAGTGGCCGAAACCCTGGTCATGCTGGGAGACTGGATGTTGTGGCATGACAAGCGCCAATCTGCGAACAAGGCTTATCTGGATGCGCCCGAGGAACTTGCTGAACTGGATGATGCCGAAGTACAGATAGAACACATGTTCGGTGAACCTGTGGCGCTGCCGGATATTGATGGTATTCGCCCCCTGCCGCCCGCGGTTTCCGCGGACCAAGGTGATATCCTGTTAGAATTCAGGATCAACCCGCGCGGCCATGTGATCGATCTGGTTCGCCTGGATGAGAGTAAGGACGACAAAGCCAAAGCTAACCGTTTGATGCGGAAATTGCGCAAAACGACATTTCGGCCCCGCTTCGCGGGTGGAGAACCGATTATCACGGATAAGATTATTAGAGCCTATGAAATCGTACAATAGCACCAGGGGCATTTCGCATCCCACACTGGTAGGGCTGGCCTGCGCCTGCCTGATCCTGAGCGCTTGTGTCAGCATGCAGACACCGCCGCAACCACCGTCGAGCCCGAGTTCCGCACCACCGTCGAGCCCCAGTTCCGCACCACCGTCGAGCCCCAGTTCCGCACCGCCGACACCTCCTGGCTCACCGCCCTCATCTTCCGACTCTTCGAGCAGTAGCCCGCCCAGTGCCAGCAGCCCCCCCTCCGCACCATCAACTCCCGGTGATATGGGCGAGTTTCCGCAGGGCGAATCAACAGCAGGCACACAAGGGGGCACTGAGGACGGCGGTGAATCAACCCCCGGCGATATGGGCGAGTTTCCGCAAGGCGAATCCACGGCGGGCACACAAGACGGAGCTGAGACGGGTGGCGACGAAGGTGAAACCGGGGCTGAACTGGGCTTTGGCTACGGCGATTACGCTGCAAGTGATGACGATGCCTTACCCGACCTGAGGGATGATGAGCCTTCACTGGAAGACGCCCTGGAATCTTTCGAAGAGGCCATGGGCGAGGCGGCAGGAGATCTTGCGGCGGGCGACCCTGCCACAGCCGGTAGCGGTGGTGATTCCGCTGCACGCGGTGGGGCAGAGGGAACCCCCACTTACAGTGGCACAGACGGCTCAGGCAGCCAGGGAACCAATGAGAATTACGGCAGCGGCGCGGGCACTGGTAGCACTGGCCCGCTAACGCCCGCGGAGCAAATCGCCATCCTGGATGGCCAATTGGAACGTGGAACTGGCGAGTTCGACGAAATGATCCTGGAGGAGCAGGCTGCTCAGCGACGCGCCGCACGAGAGCAGGTGCCGAGCAGAGCCACGACTCCCGCCAGCACCAATAGCGGCTCAGCTGTTGGCTATGAAGAAGGCATCGCCGACGTTGGCGTCTACAGCACTGGCGGTGGCTTAGGGGGAGCTTCTCGCGCCGCAGACAACGCAGGGATCCCCCGCAATACCACCAAGTACCCACCGCCTGCCGATATTCCCAGCGGCAATGACGACGGCGTCTTTGCCCGCCAGCTGCGTGAGGCGGCGATGCGAGAACCGGACCCGGTAATCCGGGAAAAGCTGTGGGATGAATACCGCAAGTACAAGGGCATAGATTAATGCGTATCTGGACACGAGAGTTTTCACACAAGGCCAGGGGTGACGTCCCCTACCCGCTGCTGGCGCTGCTTATTTTGTGCACTGCACTTCCCGCCTGCGTCAACCAGACCATCAAAAGCGCTTCAGCCCCCGCGGTCAGGACACCGTCCACCGTCGTAGTGGAGGATTTGTTACTGGATGTCAGCATCGCCATTTTTGATCCCGGCCTGGATG
>SMWK01000210.1 GCA_004356895.1 Gammaproteobacteria bacterium | reverse complement strand
TCAGCTCCATACCCGGGTGCGACCTCTAGCTTCGCTACGCCTTGCGGGTAGTCTCGTCGTTCAAGCGCTCCCGTTTGCGATCGTCTTGTTTTTGTTTTTCCCCCGCATCGCTCCGCTCTGGACGGTGCCTCTGCCGACGGGTGCAAGAACTGGCATCAGTGATCATATAACGCCTGGCGACATTGCTAAGTTGACCCAGTCTGACGCTCTTGCTTTCAGGGTTGTTTTCGAAGGTCGCGTGCCCGCGAATAGAGACCTCTACTGGCGGGGGCTCGTGTACTCGAACTTCGAATCCGGGACCTGGTCGATTGGCGCGCAATTCAAACCGTCCAGGCCTGAGTTTGACGATGAGAACGACGAGAACGATATCCGTTACGAGGTGTTGCTCCAACCGACTATGCGCAACTGGTTGTTTGCCCTCGATACGGCAACGGCCGAAAACCCGAACGTTGCTCGAACGCTCGACTATCGCCTTGTCAGCGACAATCCGGTGATGTCGGTGTTTCGGTACAACGTGGTGTCGCGTCCCGGTCTGGTGATGGACGAAAGACTCATCTCAATTCTGCGGGTCCGCGAGCAGAAGTTACCCGAGGGCGACAATCCGCGCATCAGAGAATTCGCCCGCGCGCTCTACCTTGAAGCCAACAAAGATGTGCCGACTTTCATCGAGGCAGTGCTCAGCCACATCCGCACAGAGTTATTCTCCTATACCCTCCAACCGCCGGTTCTGCGGCGCGAGAATAGTATCGATGAATTCTGGTTCGATACCCGTGCCGGATTCTGCACGCACTATGCGGGTGCTTTTGTATTCATGCTGCGTAGCGTCGGAATTCCGACACGTATGGTGGGGGGCTATCAAGGCGGGGAGATCAACCCGATAAGCAACCATCTCGTGGTCCGTCAATACGATGCACACGCCTGGGCGGAGGTATGGTTGGAAGGGCGAGGGTGGACGCGCGTAGATCCGACGGGGGCAGTTTCGCCTGAGCGAATTGAGCAAGGATTGAACGCAGCTCTGTCGCTGAACGACCGTGCCACCTTGTCTTTGTTTACCAGCGCACGCATGGGTAACTGGGGAATGCTTGGGGGTTTTCTGGATTGGACCGACTCGCTGGAGCATCGCTGGAACCTCTGGGTCATCGGTTACGACACGAGGTTTCAGGCTGATTTTCTCAAGAAACTTTTAGGTGAGTTGACACCCACTCGAATCGGCATAGCCATTGTGTTGGGTGGTGGCGCAAGCACTGGGTTGGTTGCAATCGCACTATTTTGGCGCCGCCGACCCGTACACCGTCATCCGGTGGAGCGACTGATAAGACGCTTTGGTGACCGCCTGGCTGGGTTTGGATACCCCCGCCAGCCCTGTGAACCGCCAGGGGTGTTCCTGCGCCGCATAGCGGAGGAAGCCGGATTGGAAGAGGAACAGGTAAACAATGTCGTCGCTGAGCTGAACACGCTTCTGTACAATCCATCCACCGCCCTAGGCGGCTCGGAAATACGCCAACTACGAGGTCAGCTCCGACGATTACAGTTTCGGTTGGCATTTAGTTCATCGCACTAAGTTAGGATATTGCCTAGACAACTAACTGGAGTCAGTTTCGTTTGAATCACCGACGCACTCCCTGCGTTGGGATCTGTTCCACAACCTACGGGGATTTGGTTTGCCGTGGCTGTAAGCGATTTGCTCACGAGATCGTGCAGTGGAACGGTTTTCGAGAAGATCAACAAGACCGCGTCTGGGAACGCCTCATGGATCTGCGTACCGGCGCGGTTACTTCGCTCGTTAGAATCGTTCATCCAAAACAATTGTTAGCCAGTGCGATTTCGTTGAACGTCCCCGACGCCGCTAAACTGCCCAGAGCTCAGCTTGCTTACGAGGTGCTTCGTCGTATGCCGAGCCGGGGTCTTAAACTCAGTACGACAGGCCTTGCACCGGTTGCGAACGATGCTACCGGGTTGCTCTCGGCCGATCCGGTAAGGATCCTCAAACAAATCGAAGGGGAGTTTTATCAACGCTCGCTCGCGCACTACGAGCACAACTTCAAGACGCCCGTTCAGTAGCCGAATCAGATCAGGACAGGAAATAGTTTATGGATGCTGATCTACAGGCGGTTCTCGAGTTCTTACCCTGCCGGACCCCCGCACTGTGGTTCGATCAGGCGAAGTCAAACATACCGACGTTGCTCATCGACCATGCACACTGTGAGAAGAAAGCCGCCGGTACTGCGCTGAGTCTGCTTTTTCGCTACGTCGATCGCTCCCATCTAATGCAGAGCCTGTCGCGCCTGGCCCGTGAGGAACTGCGTCATTTCGAGCAGGTACACAAGCTGTTGCAGGACAGAGGGATCACGTACAAACATTTATCCTCCAGCCGTTATGCCGCCGCGTTGCGAGAACGGGTGAGCAATGTCGAACCAGACAAACTGGTGGATACGTTGTTGACAGGAGCCATCGTCGAGGCGCGATCGTGTGAGCGGTTTTTAGGGCTGATAGACGTTTTGCCTGCTGATCTTCGAGAGTTCTATCGAGTTCTCGCAACCTCCGAGGCGCGCCACTTCAAGGACTACCTGGGTTTAGCGGAGCGTTATGCAGAAAAACCGCTGCAACCGAAGCTCGAAGAGATGCTGAATCTGGAAGCGAGCCTCGTTTGTGAACCGGACACGGCGTTCAGGTTCCATAGTGGCCCGTTAGCGGAAAACATTCCAACCGGGGCTGACTAGGGGGGGTCCAGCGGATCAGCCAACCACACCGTTCCCAAGACCCGAGGACGTAACGTGTGCCCCAGGATGAAGAGTGTTGACCGGGGCGGTGGGTGTGTCCGTGAATCAGCCGATTCGCCTTGTGCGCCCTGATCACAGCGGCTACTTCCGTCGTGGAAACATCCATGATGTTTTCAGCCTTGTTGGCATTAGTCGATTGGCTTTGTTCTCTCAAGCCTCGCGCAAATGCCCGGCGCTCATCGAGAGATCTCGCGAGTATGCCAGCCTGCCATTCTGGAGACCGAAGCGTACGCCGGGCAATTTGATATTCTGTGTCATCGACGCAAAAGGCGTCTCCATGAGCGAGGAGGGTGTCCGAATCCAGTAGAAATGGATCGTCGATGAGCTTGACACCCGTGCGATCGGCAAATTGCTTGCCGATGAGAAAGTCTCGATTGCCATGCATGAGATACACCGGGCAACGGCGCGCCGCGCGACCGAGTACCTCATGTAAGGCAAGCGCCAATGGTCCGTCGTCGTCGTCGCCGACCCAGACCTCCGTTAGATCTCCAAGCAGGTAGATGCCACTGGCGCTTCTAGCCTCCACCTCCAGAAGCTCCGCGAAACGCTGAAACTGTGGTTCTTCGATGGCGCCGAGATGAAGGTCGGACACGAAGATGCGAGTCAAGGGATTATGCCTTCAGCGGCAATGAGCGTGTTCTGGAGCATTGCCACACGAGTCATCGGACCGACGCCGCCCGGAACTGGGGTGATCCATGAGGCTCGTTTGAGCGCGTCTTCGAAAACCACATCTCCCCTGAGTTTGCCGTCTTCACCCCGGGTAAATCCAACATCGATAACGATTGCCCCTGGTTTGATCCAATCTCCGTCCACCAATCCAGGCTTGCCGACAGCCACGATGAGAATGTCCGCGTTCGCCGCGCTGGCTTGGGCATCTCGGGAGAACTTATGCGCTGTGGTCACCGTGCACCCGGCGATCAGGAGTTCCAGGCCCATGGGTCGGCCCACATGGTTGGAGGCGCCTATGACGGTCGCGTCCAAGCCTAGAATAGCGACGCCTGTGTGTTCCAACAGTTGCATGATGCCTTTCGGTGTACATGAGCGCAGGCTGGGACGGCGCAGTGCCAGGCGGCCGATGTTGTATGGATGGAAGCCGTCAACGTCTTTGCGCGGATCGATGAGATCGATGATGCGCGACTCGTCGATGTGCTCGGGGAGCGGATTTTGCACGAGAATGCCGTGGATGTTTGGATCCTGATTGAGCGCGATGACACGTTCTTCCAGGTCATGTTGCGAGAGATTTGTACTCAGATGCTGAAAGTTGGAGTGGAAGCCAACTTCTTCGCAATCGCGGCGTTTACCTTTGACGTAAATTTCAGATGCTGGATCGTTGCCGACGAGGATAACGGCGAGACCTGGTGACCGGATACCCTTTTTTGCGAGCTCATCAACTCGGTCGCGGATTTTCTGACGCAGTGCTTTGGCAATAGTTTTGCCGTCGAGAATCTGTGCACTCATATTGTCTCCAACTGGTAGTGCTATTTTACATAGAGTGGGTCTGAGCAGGAGACCCTCTCGAAACTGGTGCGCAAGCCGTGTGATAGGTCCCTCACAAGGATGACTAACGCCTAGGGTGGAATCTAAAACCAACGCGTCCAAATGCGGTTTGACGGTCTAAAATACCGCCAGTATCATCGCGCGGCTTTGCTGTATCGGGGTATAGCGCAGTCTGGTAGCGCGCCTGCTTTGGGAGCAGGATGTCGGGAGTTCAAATCTCTCTACCCCGACCAATTTACGACCTTACTTAGCCGTAAGATGTTGCGCCACCGGAACCTGTTTGGTTATGCGCTCGTAGCTCAACTGGGTCCCAGCCGGTCGGGCGTAGCACGAGGCGAAGCACTGCTTCGCCAGGCTAGTGACGACGTCGACTCGCGTACGAGTCGAGGCCATGGATGGCCGGGCCGGTGTCAGATCGCTTAGGTGATGTTGCGCCAGGGACGGCTGGAAGATGTTTGACAATGCGCTCGTAGCTCAACTGGATAGAGCATCGGCCTTCTAAGCCGAGGGTTGAAGGTTCGAGTCCTTCCGGGCGCGCCATCGATTCGAGGTGTGCGCTTACCCCGGGTCGCGCCATTTGCAGAAACAGGAGTATGATTTCGCAGCGCGGTGCGAGTGGGTGCAGGTTCTCCTGATAGTCAGGAGTGCTGCACTGTTATTTTGGTGGGCGTAGCTCAGTTGGTAGAGCTCCGGGTTGTGATCCCGGCGGTCGTGGGTTCGAGCCCCATCGTCCACCCCATTTTTCGTGAGACGCCGCAAGGTAGAAGAGAACGTCTCCTG
>SMWK01000209.1 GCA_004356895.1 Gammaproteobacteria bacterium | reverse complement strand
TTCATCCCACCCGGCTATTCGACTTGCGACCGGGCCACCATCCGTAGTGAGGTGATTACGGGTGCGCGAGGTCGAAAAACCAACGGCACCGGCGATCATCGCCTGGTGCACGTGGGCACACATCTTTTTCAGGTCGTCTTCAGTTGCGAGATCCGTAAACGCACGTTCTCCCATCACATAAGTGCGCAGGGCCGAGTGACCGATGTAACCGGCGTAGTTGATGCCTTTCGGCAAATCATCCACCGCATCGAGGAATTCCGGGAACGTTTCCCAACTCCAGTCGATGCCCGCGAGCATCGCTTCGCGAGAAAGATCTTCCGCCCGTTCCAGATTGCGGAATACCAGATCCGCTTCTGATTCCCGGCACGGTGCCAACGTAAAACCACAGTTGCCCATGACAACACTCGTTACACCGTGATAACAAGAGCACGAACCGATCGGATCCCAGAACACTTGAGCATCCATGTGGGTATGCCCATCGACGAACCCGGGCGACACCACATGACCTTCCGCATCGATAACCGTCGCTGCCTTTTCGTTGAGGCGGCCAATGGCGACAATTTGGCCGTCCTGAACCGCAACATCAGCGCGATATCGTGCGCCGCCTGAACCGTCGATTACCGTGCCGTTTTTGACCAACAGATCGTATGTCATGGTGTTCCTCCCGTAACCGAAGAGTCTAACATCGAACGAACACGTTTTTTGTTCGATCCTTGCGTACCTGGCCGGCTTCGAATACCTGGCCATTCATCACGATATAAACTCCGGCTGCGAGCGTCTGGACAGCCGCAAATGCCATACCCACATTAAAAGTGGCATCACTTTGTGCGAAGCGGGCGGGTGCGAGCGACCCGGTGAGTACAATGGTTTTCCCTTCGAGAACGCTCAGCACTTTTGCCGTTTCGGTCATGGTATCGGTGCCGTGAGTAACCACGATGCGTCTTTCTGGTCTCGCCGTCGCGGTATCCCTGATCAGGGCTCGATCCTCATCCGTGAGCTCCAGACTGTCCTTTCTGAGCAGACCGAGTACCTCGAATGATTGGTCCACGTTGGCCTGCTGCAACAGATCGCCCACCACCGAGTCGCCCACTTCGAAATCGCTCTTCGCGTCAAAATAGACCTTGTCGATGGTGCCGCCCGTGGTAATCACCAGGATCGGTTGCAATGTTGCCTCCTCGAATCAACTGGAGAATCTCATTCATTAGAGTACTAGTATCGGCTGTCAAAGGGGGACATCCAATGAATCAGACTCGTGTCAGCAAAACCATCGCCGTCATCGAAGGAGACGATGCCGCGCCCGAAGTGATCCAACCCACCGTGGAACTGATCGATCGGATGGACCTCGGGATTACCTGGACATACCCGTTGGTAGGGGAAGCCGCCAAAGCTGAGACCGGCAAATCATTTCCAGACGTCAGCCGGGCTTTGATCGACCAAGCCGACACAACGCTTTTCGGCTCCACCAGTGGTAGTTCGGGTAGTTCACTTCTCTATCTTCGCTGGGGCAAAAAGACCTTCGCCAACGTGCGACCTTGCCTGCACCTTCCAGGTTGCTCGAGCCCGCTGGCCAACCCCGAAGGCATCGACTTCGTCATAGTCCGGGAAAATCTCGAAGACCTTTACGTCGGTGTTGAAGGCCAACTGGCAGACCTCGCACCACTCAACCTGGTTGGCAGAACCATACGCAAGCCAATACACGAACTGGGCGTAGGTCGCTTTGCGATCAAAGCCATCACCCGTGAGGGAAGCGAGCGGGTGATCCGCTTCGCTTTTGAGCTCGCCCGGACGCGTGATGGTCAGAAGCGTGTTACCAGCACCCAGAAACACAACATGTTACCGGTTACCGATGGCTACTTTCTGGAAATCGCTCGCGAGATTGCCACCGAATACCCCGATATCGAATACGAAACTTTTATCGTGGACGACTTTGCTTGCCGGATGATCGTCCAACCCCAACATTTCGACGTGATCGTGATGCCGAACCTCTATGGCGATATTCTCTCCGATGGCGCGGCCGGTCTGGTAGGTAGCCTCGGCTTAGCAGCCAGCGGTTGTTACGGGGAAGATTACGCCTACTTCGAACCGGCCCACGGCACCGCCCCCGACATCGCTGGAAAAGGCATCATCAATCCGACCGCGACGTTGTTGTCTGCCTGCATGATGCTCAAGTATCTCGACTTCGAGGATGCCGCGACTCACCTTCAGGAGGCAATCGCCAGCGTTTATGCAGAGGGTAAACGTCTGACACCTGATCAAGGTGGAACGGCTTCCACCCTTGACTTCTGTGCTGCCACGGCCGAGCGGCTGAACATTTAAGGTATCGCGCGAATGCTCAAATACGGCATAGTTAACTGAGTCAAAGGGGAGAATCTGCATGAAGATCGATCGCTTGAGCCTAGCTGTACTTTTGCTGGCATTCGGTTTCGTCGCTCTGCCGTCTAACGCCGAAATAACGATGAACGCCACGGCCGACGACGCGCTGCCTGCGGCCATTGTCGGAGAAGCGCCAGAACTCGCAGGAGAAGCCGTAAGTTATTTTTCCGCGAACGCCAAGTCCCAGGGTTATCTTGCGATACCGCGTGGGGATGGACCTTTTGGCGCGGTCATACTCGTCCATGAGTGGAACGGACTCGTGCAGCGTGTCAAGGAAACGGCCGATGCATTCGCTGCCGAGGGGTACGTGGCACTTGCCGCCGACTTGTACAGCGGCCGCACAGGCGCCAATCCCACGGAGAACATGGCTCTGGTACGGGAAACGCTGGCAAACCCTGAAGCCATCATCGCCAACCTGAACGCCGCAGCCAGTTACCTGCGCGGACGCAGCGACACCTCCGGAAAAGTCGCTGCAATCGGCTGGTGTTACGGCGGCGGTGTTGCATTGTCATTTGCGCTGGGCGGCGAACATCATGATGCCACCGCCATCTTCTACGGCCGTCTGTTGGGGGACCCGGAACAAATGAGTCAAATCAACCACGAGGTTTATGGCACATTCGCCCGCAACGATCAGGGAATTCCCGTGGAGTCCGTCAATGCTTTCGTTGCGACTTTACGTGACGCGGGGATCAAAAATGACGTGCATATCTACGATGAGATCAGTCACGGATTCTGGTTGCACGTGGATCGCAACCCGGCAACCAATACGGGTCCAGCGCTCGATGCCTGGCAAAGACTAAAAGCGTATCTCGGTCGCACGCTAGGCGGCTGATGCGGCTGCATTGGAAACTGCACCCTGGCCAAGGTCCTTATCTGCTTCTGGTGCACGGATTTCTAACAAGCCAGGCACAGTGGATGCTGAACCTGCCTGCGCTCGGCAAGGTATGCCAGCCTGTAACCGTCGAGCTGTGGGGTCATGGCCGTTCACCGAGCCCTGAAGACCCGGCGTGTTATACGCCTGGACATTATCTCGAACAATTCGAACAAATCCGTATTGAACTCGACGCAAAACAATGGATCCTGCTGGGTTATTCGCTAGGTGCGGGGCTGACGATTCGATATGCCATGAACCACCCAGAACGGATAACGCGCCACCTCTTTACCAACTCGACCTCCGCGCTTGCGCACAAGTTGCAGTCTGAGGCCTGGCGCAAGAGTAGCGAGCAAGCCGCTGCAAATATTCTGGCGGGTGGGCAGTCCGCAATGCAACGCATAGCCGTTCATCCTCGGCATGCGCACAAGCTGCCCGAACCAGTTTACGAAGCACTCATGGCCGACGCCGAGCTACACCAGCCACTCGGTATCGCCAACACTCTGCGATATACGACACCCGAAGTTTCCGTTCGTTACGAACTCGCAGGTAACTCGAAGCCGGCCTTATTGTTATGTGGCATGCGGGAAAAACGTTTCCAACCACACCGCGAATTTTTGCAAATAAACATGCCAAATCTCAAGGTAGCAGAACTTCCAGCCGGGCATGGGGTCAACATGGAAGCCCATGGTGACTTCGATCGTGCAGTCGTGGATTTCATCGGTGCATAAATACCTGACGAAGTTCCACCCGAGACCAACTTCGTGTTGGCTCTCGGCGATGCGCTATTTAGGGCACAACCACTCGACTCAAGTTCGTCAGAAATCCAGCCGGCGTATCCAGCAGGCTCATCACCTCGAGATCCACGTCAGACGAGATGGACAATCGCCACTTGCCCGAGCCATTACCCAACGCACCCATCAACCCGGCTCCGACATTCCCGTTCTCCAGATCTGCCGCAGTGATTTCCGTGGCGGCAAACGCACCGATACTAAGCGTCATGTCCCCGCCGGGTGCCGGATTTCCCGCGTCATCAATACCAGAAATGGTAATGCTCCCGGTCTGGTCTGATTTGTTCACAAGTCTCAAGAAGCTACGCTGGGAGAGGTTAGTCCCAGGATTCACGAAAAATACATCGTTGGTCGACGGCTGAGGTTTCGGCGTTACCTGACTTAAGTTGGTGACAAAACCATCCGCCGTGCGAATCATGTTCATCACCTGTAACGCGAGAGCCGAACTCACGGTAAGCTGCCATCGGCCGCTGCCATCGCCCAATGCGCCTAGCAGCCCTTTCCCCGCATTGCCAACCTCGAGATCCTGGATGTTCATCCCCTTGGATGCAAACGGCCCAAGCTCAAACTGAACGTCACCACCAGGGGCAACAAACCCTTCATCATCCACGCCCGATACGATTACCATCCCTACCGCATCAGAGGTATTAATCACCCGAATAAACGTTTGTTGATCAAGGTTACTTGCAGGGTTGGCGAAAAATATTCGGTGATTACCCTGATCGTCCTTTGGGGTCACACCACTTAGATTGGTGAGAAACCCGTCCGGCGAGCGGATCAGACTCATGACTTCCAGATCCAATGGAGAGGTCACTGACAACCACCACTTGCCCGCGCCGTCTCCCAAGGCACCGGTCAGGTCCTTTTCCGGATTACCGTTTTCATAGTCCAGGCTGTTAAATCCCTTGGATTCGTTCGGACCTAGCGTGAAGGTCAAGTCTCCACCCGGGGCTGCATTGCCATCTTTGTCGATGCCGGACACCGTGACCAAACCCGTCGTCGACGATTTGTTCACCACGCGAAGGAAACTTTGCTGGTTCTGATTGCTGGCAGGATTCGCGAAATATATTTCATTAACCCCGGTACTGGATACAGGCACTACATCAGTGACGCTGGTTACAAACCCATCCGGTGTTCGGATCAGACTCATGATTTCCAGATCCAAGCCAGAGGTCACCGAACACTGCCACTTGCCGGTACCGTCTCCCAACTCACCGACCAATCCCTTACCAGCATTGCCGTTTTCATAGTCCAGGCTATTAAATTGTTTGGACTCGTTCGGACCCAGGGTGAAAGTCAGATCTCCACTCGGAGCTGCATTGCCGTCCTTATCAATGCAGGACATGGTGACCAAACCCGTCGCCGACGATTTATTCACCACACGAACAAAACCTTGCTGGTTCTGATTGCTCGCAGGATTGGCAAAAGCTATTCGCTTATCAGGGTCAACGAGCACAACAATTGACGAATAAATTAGAGGGTCGGGGGGACCTCCTTGATCCGCGAATTCTTCTATGATGATAACCCGTGTTATGACATCTTCCGAATCGAAAGGGTAGTTGCTGAGACTATTATCACTAAACGCAAGGGGGTCCAATACGACATTCGACCCTATTTCTATTCGAGTGCCTCCAGCCGTAACCACATCGCCCTCAACACTGATGAGATCTACTAAATCTCC
>SMWK01000208.1 GCA_004356895.1 Gammaproteobacteria bacterium | reverse complement strand
GTCGCCTACGGCGCCTACTGCGTCGGGATTTAACGGCATTTGGGTGTCCTCCTGGGGTTCACTATGAGTAACGATAGCGAGCCCGTTCGCCGTTGGGAAGTGGCATGAAGGCGCTAGTCCCAGTCCAAAATACAAGCATTTTGGACAAGAACTAGCTACGCGAGCACCGCGCAAGGTACCTTCGGGCTGTTATGGCTTCGCTAAAGGCAGGTTCAGTGGTGTCGCATCTTCGAACTGCGCGAGCTGATAGAGCAGGCGCCCGAACAGGGCATGGTCGAGAGACATCTCAAAGCTGAAAGTATCGTCTGCAAGTTCGGTGTGCACCACCGTCAGCCTGCCGGGAGTCAGCAAGGCGGGGATCTTCATTCGCAATGGACCGATAGACAGGTAATACGCATTGCCGGTGAAGATCAGCGAGTGGTTTTCCACATGAACACGAAGCTCGATGCTCAACCCGAAGCCGATGTACTCCTCCAGGCCCGTGTTGCCGGTAAAACGCTTCACTGAGTGGATGGTCTGTGGGAACCCTTTGTCAATGTGATAGATACGCGTCCACACCTGACCACGGTTGCCGGGATGATCGGTGACGGTGACGACGGCCGGGCCATCGCCGCGATGAACTGGTAACGGTGCGCCAATCAGACGTGCCGCCTGCGCCAGGAACCAACCGAGCTTGGTAAATCTCGTTGTGATGACGCGGCTCGTATAACAAACGGTATGCCCGGGTCGAAAACGTTGGGAGAATCTGGCCTGAACCGGCGCTGGCAGGCGGGACCACTCATGAGAACTCAAAAGCGAACGGAATGATGGAGGTGCTTGCGTCAGCGGAGGAGAAGTGGGTTGAAAGCGCGCCAGGTTCATGATGCGCGCACCCGCAGCACCCGGGTGATCCGGCTGCCTAACTTCATCAGCGAACGCAGGGTGCTGTGAGGCAGGGTTAATATCTCCGTGTACCAAGCGTCGATGTCGCGAACAAATTCCAACATATCGCGCAGTCGTTTGGTGGCAGTGGCACTGATCTCGTCGTCGGCTTCCGCGGCCGCAACGCAAGCCTTGAGCGTCTCGAGGGTTGGGTCGATCTCCCTCGCCTTGCGGCCTTGTGCGATACGCTGACTTACCAGCCATAGATCCGTTTCTGCCACATAGTGGTCACGCCGATCGCCCCGGACGGGTGTACGGATAATCAACTTCCAGCCGAGCAGCTCTTTGAGTGAGTTGCTCACGTTCGAACGGGCAATGGCCAACGCAACGGCAATGTCTTCTGCCGTCAGCGGCACATCGGAGAGGTACAACAGTGCGTGGATCTGGGCGATGGAGCGGTTGACGCCCCAGAAGCTACCCATGTCGCCCCATTGCAGCACAAAAGATTCAACCGTGGTTGATAAGGTAGTATCAGATATTTCTGTCATGACAGAAATATCTGATATAATAGATCTCTTGTCAATGGTGCGGTGCATCTTATCCAAATCTTATGCAATAGGAGGGAGTAAAAGTTGCGAGTCCTGGTCATCGGTGGCTATGGCAATTTTGGCACCAGAATTGCCGCCGGTTTGATGCGTGTAGGCGGTCTGGAAGTGGTGATAGTCGGCCGTAATGCAGCTCGGGCAGAAAAAGTGGCACAACATCTGGGTGCCGAGCATGCTGAACTGGACGTGCAGGCGGGGCAACTCGCCGCCGGGCTTGGGCACATCGGGGGTGACGTGATCGTCTCCGCGGTCGGTACGTTTCAACAAGACGACTATCGGCTTGCTCGGGCGGCCATCGACGCGGGCATGCACTACGTGGATATCTCCGATTCCCGACGTCACGTATGCGGCATTAGTCAATTGGATCGTGCTGCCAGGGAAAGGGGCGTCATGGTGGTCAGTGGGGCTAGCTCTGTTCCCGCGCTTTCGTCCGCCGTGATAGACGCTTCTGTCGACAAGTTTTCGGTATTGAGTGAAGTCGATTACGGAATCAGCGCATCGGAACTCACCCCGGGGCTCGCCGCCGTGAAGGCGACGCTTAGTTACTGCGGGCAACCTATTCCAGGTTGGCAGGAAGGCCAGCGCCAGACGCTGCGCGGTTGGGCGGGCTGGTCGAGATTCCGTTTCGCAGCACCCATGAATCAGCGTTGGTTGGCGTTGTGTGACGTTCCGGATCTCGATCTGTTTCCGGTACGTTATCCACAGCTGAAGAAGCTCGAATTTCGGGCGGGAGTGGCGATGTGGCCGACCCTGTTGGGGCTGGGTTTGCTTTCCAGTGCGGTTCGCCTGGGGATTCTTAAATCCGTGGAACGCCTGGCGCCGGTGTTGATGAGGGTGGCAGCAACCCTCGAACCTTTTGGCTCAGGGCATAGCGGGATGTATGTGCGCATGAAGGGAGTCGATCGGCGTGGCCGAACCGTCGAGAAAGTGTGGCAACTGGTTGCTCGGGACAACGAGGGTTCCGACGTACCTTGCATGGGTGCAGTCGCGTTGGTGCGCAGATTCTCTCGCTGCGGTATCCCGGGTGCGGGTGCGATGCCGTGTGTGGGCCTGTTGTCTCTAGACGATTACCTCGCTGAGCTCACCGAACTGAATGTGGAGGTGACAGAGAGTACCCGGATTATCGTCGGTGACACCTCGGAGCAGGTTAGCGCGCTAAGTGCGAAGGCGTATCGGAATGCGGGTCGCACCGAGCTTTCCAGGTAGTCCGTCGAATCTACCCGGTAGCGGTGTTTGGCATTGCTGACAGCGGCCATCGCTGGACAATCCCCAATGGCCAAGCTGGTACCAGTCCCGTTCTATGAGCATTTCGTTGCACACATGACAATAAGTGCTGGCGCCTTGCGAATCGTGAACGTTTCCTGTGTAGACGTATCGCAGACCGTTGTTGATTGCCAGTTGCCGTGCGCGCGTTAACGTCTCAGCCGGTGTCCGGTTGATATCGCGCATCTTCCAGTCTGGATGAAAGGCGGTGAAATGTAATGGCACGTCGGCTCCGAGGTGTTCGCTCAGCCAGGCGGTCATCTCATCGATCTCCCTGTCCGAATCATTCTCCCCCGGAATCAGAAGTGTCGTTATTTCCAACCACACGTCGGTTTCCTGATTGATGAACTCGAGTGTTTCCAGTACCGGCGCCAGGTGACCGCCGCAGATCTTTTGGTAAAAACGTTCGGAGAACGCTTTCAGGTCGACGTTGGTGGCGTTCATCGCGCGGAAAAATTCCTCCCGGGGAGCTGGGTCCACGTATCCCGCAGTGACTGCCACCGATTGTATTGATGATTCCTGACACGCCAAGGCCACGTCCACCGCATACTCGAGGAAGATGACGGGATCGTTGTAAGTAAAAGCAATGCTGGCGCAACCCAACTCCACAGCACTGGCTGCCAGCCGTTCAGGTGTCGCACTATCCGCCAGGGTGTCCATCTCTCGAGACTTACTCATATCCCAGTTCTGGCAGAACTTGCACGCAAGATTGCAGCCGGCGGTGCCGAAAGAAAGCACCCGGCTACCCGGAAAGAAGTGGTTGAGTGGTTTTTTCTCGATGGGATCCACGCAGAAGCCGGATGAACGCCCATAACTCACCAGTTTCACCTCGCCATCCAGGCGCTGACGCACATAACACAATCCGCGTTGGCCTTCGCGTAACCGGCAATGTCGAGGACAAACATCGCATTGCACGCGCCCGTCGGCTAGCGTGTGCCAGTATTTGGTGGAGACTACGGTATCATCCATAGTTACTCTATGGTGACGCGACGCAGAGTAACAAGCAATCATGAAAACGCGCAGTCCAGCAGTTGCCGGAATGTTCTACCCCGGGCGCGGCGCTGAGCTCGCCGAATGTGTCCAAGAGATGTTGGCCACTGCCGTTGCTGGTACGCAGTCGGGCACGCCCAAAGTTTTGATCGTTCCCCACGCGGGGTACAGCTACTCAGGACCTGTCGCTGCGAGCGCTTACTGCTTGTTACATGCACAGCGTCAATCCATCAAACGGGTGGTCCTCCTTGGCCCGGCGCATCGGGTGTATTTGGCTGAGATGGCCCTACCCTCGGCATTGTCCTTTGCAACGCCCTTAGGCGAGGTTCCCGTAGACCGTGAGGCTGTAACCGCAGCGTTGACGTTGCCGGGTGTTATCGTTTCGGACGAGGCGCATGCAGCGGAACACAGCCTCGAGGTCCATTTACCCTTTCTGCAGACGATGCTGGAATCGTTTTCAGTGTTGCCGGTGGTTGTGGGTCAATGTTCCAGTGAACGGGTGGCCGCGCTGTTGGAAGCGTTCTGGGGTGGTGCTGAAACCCTGATCGTAGTCAGCTCCGACCTGTCTCATTACCTGCCGTATGCCGAGGCACGCTCTACGGATGCGCGCACAACGGAGTTGATCCTGCAGCAGTCCAGCGATCTGAGCGGAGAGCAAGCTTGTGGCGCGTACGCGATCAACGGTCTCATGCGTGTCGCACGGAAGCGTCGCCTGTGGGTTGAGGCACTGGACGTACGTAACTCTGGCGATACTGCTGGGGATCGGTCGCGAGTTGTGGGGTATGGTTCCTATGTCCTCGGCTAGGTTCAATGCGAGTGATCGCAAGAGGCTGCTCCAGATAGCGCGAGGCTCCATCACTTTCGGGTTCGAGACCCGTCGCCCGACTCTTCCGAAATTGACAATATTGCCTGATGCGCTTCGTGCAACCGGCGCATCTTTTGTCACGTTGAGCAATCGGGGGAAGTTGCGCGGCTGTACGGGATCCATCCTGGCTAAGCAGCCACTGGGGCTGGATGTGGCGGAAAATGCCTTCTGTACCGCTTTTGAAGATCCGCGATTCAAGCCGCTTGAAACCGCCGAGTTCCCTCAGCTGGTGATAGAAATTTCGGTGCTCTCAACGCCCATTGACATAACGTTCGTCGATGAAGCTGAGCTGCTGGACAGGCTGCAACCGTTTATCGATGGGCTGGTGATCTCAACGACGGGCCATAGAGCAACTTTTCTTCCGAAGGTATGGGAAAATCTTCCGGAACCTCAAAAGTTTCTGGCTGAGCTGAAAGATAAGGCGGGGTTGCCCGCCGATTACCCGAGCACCGATTTGACGGTCAGTCGATATCGTACCGAGATCTTTTCTGAACCCGCGCGCGCATACCAATGACCGAGACAGATGTGGAATCCAAGCGTATCGCGGTAGCCAAGACCGGGTACGAAGTGGTGCGTGATCCGCTCCTCAACAAAGGGACGGCTTTCACGGACCGAGAACGTGATGAGCTTGGCCTACACGGTCTGTTACCCACTGAGCAAAACTCTCAAGCGCAGCAGGTAAAACGCGTTATCGCTCAGCTGAATGAATTGGAAAAGCCGCTCAACAAATACGTGCGGCTCTCGGCTCTACAGGATAATAACGAGTACCTTTACTATCGTGTGCTGGTTGACCACCTCGAAGCACTGATGCCCATCGTCTACACACCGACGGTTGGGCTTGCAACGCAGAACTTCAGCCAGGTCTTCCGCCGTGGCCGCGGTATCTGGATAACGCCGAACTTCCGTGGCCACATCGAAGAAGTGCTTCGTCGCGCGGTGGGTGATCGAGATGTGCGGCTTATCGTCGCTACCGACAACGAATCGATTCTGGGTATCGGAGATCAGGGTGCCGGTGGAATGGCGATTTCGATCGGCAAACTCGCGTTGTACGTTGCTGGTGCTGGAATTGCTCCCTGGCAGACGTTACCCATCAGTCTGGATGTTGGTACGAACAATCCGGAACTGCTAAACGACGAGTTCTATCTGGGTCTGCGCGAACCTCGGTTGCGCGGTCCTGAGTACGATGCGCTGATCGACGAGTTTGTGGGTGCAGTGCAGAAGGTTTTCCCCGGTGCGTTGCTTCAGTGGGAGGATTTTCGTAAAGATAATGCCCTCGATATCCTCGACCGGCACCGCACCAGTGTGCTGTCGTTTAACGATGACATTCAAGGTACCGGTGCTGTTGCGTTGGCGGCTTTGTTTTCATCGATGCGAATCAGCAAGATTCCGTTGCAAGATCAGCGAATGCTCATTTTCGGCGCTGGCGCTGCTGGTCTGGGAATTGCTCGACAGATACGTGCGGCGATGGGTAACACCGGGAAGATTGGCGTGCTGGACAGCCAAGGGTTATTGGTCGACGACCGGGAGATTCGCGACGCATATAAAAAGGAGCTTGCTTGGACGGGCGAGCAAGCCCGCGAGATAGGGTTGACCGATCCGCAGGCTCGGAGTCTGGAAGCGGTGGTAGATAAATTCCAACCAACGGCGCTGATTGGCTCATCCGGGCAACCCGGTGCTTTTTCGCAAGTTGTGGTACGAAGCATGGCGAGTCACGTTGCTCGGCCGCTGATTCTGCCGTTCTCCAACCCTACCGATCGTGCGGAGGCAACGCCCGAAGACATCGTCCGTTGGACCGAAGGGCGTGCGCTCATCGCCACAGGTAGTCCCTTCGAACCGGTACAATACAAAAACGAGGTAATCCATATTGGCCAGGGGAACAACGTTTTCATCTTTCCAGGCCTAGGACTTGGTGCGCTCATATCTGGTGCGACCATCATTACCGATGGGATGGTGAGCGCAGCCGCGAACGCCCTCGCTGAGCAGGTTACCGAAAGCGAACTCAAGCGGGGGCTCCTGTTTCCGGCCGTGTCGCGGTTGCGGGAGGTATCGAAGGCCGTGGCCGTTGCAGTAGCCAAGGCGGCACAAACCGACGGCGTCGCAGAATCATCGGAAAAGGAATTTGCAGACCTGGTTGATGCCGCCATGTGGTGGCCGGATTACCCTCACTACACGTCGGCCAATGCTGGGAGGAATTAATGGAGCGCACCTTACGCGGAAAAGTCGCGGTTGTCGGAGTGGGGGAAACCGACTACTACAAACG
>SMWK01000207.1 GCA_004356895.1 Gammaproteobacteria bacterium | reverse complement strand
CCGTTCGGCAACCACAAAGGCAAACCTCGACCAACCTGGTTGTCGATAACAAAAAGCCCGAGCTCCCGCCCGAGCTTTTTGTGATCGCGTGCTTGCGCGGCTTCCCAGCGGGCAAGGTGATCGTCGAGATCTTCTTTGTTGGCAAACGCCCAGGCGTAGATTCGCGTCATCATCACGTTGTCCGAATTACCTCGCCAATAGGCACCGGCCACGCGGCGCAGCTTGAACGCGTCGCGGGGAATATCTCTGGTCGTTTTCACGTGGGGGCCTTCACACATGTCCACGAACGGTCCGTTGCGGTAGAACGATAGGGATTTCAATCCGTTCTTCTCGATGAGTTCCGCCCCGTACTCTCGCTTGTAGGGTTCATTCATCTCGTCAATGCGAGCAAGGGCCTCTTGCGCATCCAGCTCTTCGTAATCGAACCGCTGGCCCCGCTTCATGATCTTCTTCATACGCCGCTCGAGTTCTGGAAAATCTTCCTCGGTAAGCGGCTTGTTCAAGATGAAGTCGTAGTAAAAACCGTCGCGGATGGGCGGTCCGAAACCGAGGGTGGATCCAGGACGCATTTCCAACACCGCTTGGGCGAGGACATGGGCGGCGCTGTGGCGGATACGGTATAAAACGTCTTCCGCCTGCTCCCCATCGTGATCAATAGTTTCCATCTAACTGCTCCTGAAACGAAAAAACCCCGGGGCGGTGTGCCTCCGGGGTTTTTCATACCTTGACGGCCACCGCTGGGCCGCCGTAAAAACTCAAAATCGAGTCAGGCGACCCACCCATTCGTGGTAGTCGTCGTCATGATAAAATACGCGTGTGGCTTGTTCATATGAGCAAATGATAGTGAGCCAGATCGGGATTGCAAGCCAGCCTGCTGCCCGGGGCCCCTTTGAATTGCCCGACATGCCCCAATTATCTGCGCAATACAGGTTTTTACCTCATGGATGTCGATCAACAGGGCGAATTCATCCAATCCGAAGAGGTTTCGGGTGGACAGATCATTGTTCCCGGCGAGGCGCTGCCTGGGCTGATTTACGTGATTCCCCAGGAGCAACGGCCGTTTTTTCCTGGTCAAGTCATCCCATTGGTCATGGAAGCCAAAACCTGGATGCCTACGCTCGAGGCGATCCGGGAACAAAAACAAGAGATCGTTGGCCTCATCGCCAGCAAAAAAAATCGCAGCAATACAGCCTATCCACAGGATCTCTACGACATGGGTACGGCCTGCCGCATCCACCGTGTGCACAGGGAAGGCGCGCAACTACAGGTGTTATTGGAAGGTCTGCGACGGTTCCGGGTCCGCCAATGGGTCAGTACCAGCCCACCCCTCGCCGTAAACGTACAATATTTCCCAGACCGGCTCGACGTGCATTCCGAGGAAGAGAAAGCCTACGCCATTGCCATCATCAACACGATCAAGGAGCTCATTCCGCTCAACCCACTCTATGGAGAGGAACTCAAGGTATTCCTTGCTCGCTCGAATCCCAATGAGCCCTCACAACTCGCAGATTTCGCCGCCAGCCTGACTTCCGCTTCAAAAGCCGATCTGCAGGGAGTGCTTGAAACCGTACCACTGCTACGGCGGTTGGAAAAAGTCGTGGAACTCCTGCACCGGGAACTCGAGATCGCCCGTGCTCAGATGGAGATCCGGCAGAATATCGAAGAGGAGATCCAGGGCCGCCAACGCGAAACATTCCTGCGCCAACAGCTGAAGTTCATTCAGAAAGAGCTGGGAATTGCGAAGGACGACAAGACCGCCGAAATCGAAGAGTTCACAGAACGACTGGCCAAGCTCGATGTGCCTGAAGCCGCCCAGAAAAAAATAGACGACGAATTACACAAACTGTCCCTGCTCGAGGTCGGTTCCGCCGACTACGGTGTTACCCGGAATTATCTCGATTGGCTGACAAGTGTACCCTGGGGCGTTTACAGCAAAGACACCGAAGACCTCGACCAGGCCACCAAGATACTCAACTCCCACCATGAGGGTCTCGACGACGTCAAGGAGCGGATCATCGAGTTTCTCGCCCTCGGCATCATGAAGGGTGATGCGGCCGGGTCCATCATCTGCCTGGTGGGACCACCGGGGGTAGGCAAAACCTCCCTCGGGCGCTCAATCGCTGAGGCTTTGAACCGCAAGTTCTATCGATTCTCCGTCGGGGGGATGCGCGACGAGGCCGAAATCAAAGGTCATCGACGCACCTACGTCGGCGCTTTGCCTGGCAAGCTCATCCAGGCGTTAAAAGACACCGAGGTTGCTAATCCGGTGATCATGCTCGACGAGGTGGACAAAATCGGCGCGTCCTACCAGGGAGATCCGGCATCAGCTCTCCTGGAAGTTCTGGATCCCGAGCAGAATTTCAGCTTCCGCGATCACTATCTGGATGTGCCCTTCGATCTCTCCAAGGTGCTGTTTATCTGCACGGCAAATCAGCTGGACACGATTCCGGCGCCCCTGCTCGACCGTATGGAGGTCATTCACCTTTCGGGCTATCTCGACAAGGAAAAGTACGCAATCGCCCGCAAACACCTGCTACCACGGCAACTCGCCCGTGCAGGATTGAGGAAACGCGGGGATGTGAAGATCGATGCGGCTGCATTGCGCAAAATCATCGATGGTTACTCTCGGGAACCGGGCGTTCGACGCCTGGATAAAACACTGGCCAGCGTCGTACGCAAGGCGGTGATCAAGATATTACAGAAAGCCAAAAAACCCATCTCTATTACGAAAGACGATGTTGAGGCTTATCTCGGTAAGCCGCTGTATGAAAAGGAGCCATTGGAGAAAGGTGTGGGCGTCGTCACCGGGCTCGCATGGACCGCCTTGGGCGGAGCCACGTTACCGGTGGAGGCCACACGAGTACACGATCGTCAGGCGGGGTTGCGCATCACCGGACAACTCGGTGAAGTCATGCAGGAATCCGCAAACATTGCTCACAGCTACCTCGTCGCCAACGCCCCGCAGTTTCAAGTACCAAACGGTTACTTCGACAACGCGTTCATCCATCTGCATGTCCCCGCCGGGGCGACTCCGAAAGATGGTCCCAGTGCCGGTATCACCATGGCATGTGCACTTCTATCACTAGCCAGAAACGAACAGATAAAGGCCAACTGCGCCCTGACAGGAGAGCTAACGTTGACCGGGAAGGTGTACCCGATCGGAGGAATTCGGGAGAAGCTGCTGGCTGCCAAACGGCAGAAAATCAAAACTGTGATTCTGCCTGCAGCCAATGAACGCGATTACGACGAAGTACCCGCCCACATCCGACAAGGCATTGAGGCTCACTTCGTGGCAAGCTTCGCGGAGGTAGTCGCGTTGGTGTTCTAGCGCGTCCCGCACAACTATCAATACGCTTGCTACTATGAACGAACTGGCACCCATCGTCAGCCCGAATGCCCACGCCATAGCTGCGATGCTCCTGACCGTGGTGACTCTGTACCTGTTCACCCGGGAACGCTTTCCACTGGAGATCTCAAGCCTGGGATTAATCGCCGTTCTGGCCGTGGGATTTGCACTGTTTCCTTTTGCAGGATTAGAACCCACCGATTTTTTCTCCGGTTTTGGCCACGAAGCACTCATCGCGGTCTGTGCGCTAATGGTATTAGGGCAAGGGCTGGTTCATACCGGTGCACTGGAGCCCGTCGGGCGCGTACTGGGCCGTCTCTGGGGACGTGCACCATTTCTCTCTTTCCTCGCAACGCTGATCGTCGGTGCGGTCTTGTCCGCTTTCGTCAACAACACCCCGGTTGTCGTACTCCTGCTTCCGATTCTCATCAGCGTCTGCCTGCGTACTTCTTCTTCGTCTGCAAAAGTACTGATGCCCATGGGGTTTGCCACGCTCGTCGGTGGCATGGGCACCACGATCGGCACATCAACCAACCTGCTCGTCGTCAGCGTCGCGGTGGACCTCGGCCTGGAACGATTCGGCATGTTCGACTTTCTTGTCCCTGCTTCCATCGCGGCCGGTGTCGGCATCGTCTACTTATGGTTGATTGCACCGAAATTGCTCCCTGACCGGGAGATCGGGCTCGGCGACACGTCGCCGCGCATTTTCGAAGCGCGACTGCATATCGAAGAGGACGCGCCGATCGCGGGCAAAACGCTCTCCGACGCCATGGCCCTGACTGGTGGTGATATGCACGTGGTGCGCATCCGGCGCGGCGACACGTTCATACTGCCTCTGCCTGACGTCACCTTAAAAGCAGGCGATCGCCTGCGGGTTCGAGACACACCGGCAAAACTGATGTCCTTCGCAGAGGCACTCAAAGCCAAACTTTATTCCGAAGACCAAGAGGTGGACGAAGCGCACCCCCTGTCCGCCGAAAATCAAATGTTGGCTGAAGTTGCCGTCGTGCAGGGTTCGAGCCTGGATCGAACCAACTTGCGGTTTGCACGCTTTCTTTCCCGTTACCAGCTCGTCGTGCTGGCCGTGCACCGCGCAGGCGAAGACGTCTGGCGTCCCTCCGAGGAGATCCAGGAGGTCATCCTGCAGCCCGGCGACATCCTTCTCGTGCAGGGTGCACGGGATCAGATCGCGAACTTGAAGCAGAGCACCGAGTTTCTGGTACTCGATGCGAGTGTCGATCTTCCCAGAACCCGCAAAGCGCCCATTGCGCTGGCGATACTGTTGTTTGTGATCGCTTTCGCAGCTACCGGTGTGATGCCGATTGCCGTCAGCGCAACCGCAGGCGTTGCGTTATTGCTGATCACTCGCTGCCTCAACCTCGGTGCTGCCATTCGTGCGATAAGCCCTTCGGTATTTTTTGTGGTGGTAGCAAGTCTCGCCCTCGGCAAAGCGCTGGTCACCACCGGTGCAACCGACTATGTCACTGCTGTTTTTCTTTTCGTCACGGCCGGTGCAAGCCCGACGATCATTCTCTCGGCACTCATGGCGCTTCTGGCTGTATTAACCAACGTCGTGTCCAACAACGCAGCGGCCGTCATCGGGACACCCATTGCCATCAGCATCGCGCATCAGCTCGGATTACCTGCGGAACCGTTTGTTTTAGCGGTACTTTTTGGGGCCAACATGAGCTACGCAACGCCCATGGCATACAAAACAAATCTGCTTGTAATGAGTGCGGGGAACTACACCTTTCTCGAATTCGTCAAAGTTGGCGCGCCACTAACCGTGTTGATGTGGCTGACGCTCACGTTTGTATTAAGTTCGATGTACTTCTGACCCGGGCGTTCTTACTTGTGCCTGTTGACCCCTTTGCCCGTTTATCGGGGGGTTGGGTCTTTGCTTGGATCGGATCGCCTGATTGCGGCGCTCCAGGGCAATGAGCTTCGATTCTTTGCGATTGATCAAAATAGCCTCTCGTCTACTACAACCCGTGTTCAGCACGGATTACGACCGGTTCAACATAACGTGGTCTGGCGGTTGGAAACGTGTTCTAACTAACAGTTTAGTTCACTCCTGAAAATTTAACGGTTGGTTAGCTCATCCAGCAGCGCGACAACCTGGGTGAGATCATCCAAGATGTGATGACCGAGTTCACGCACTTCGGCGCTCGGTTCCAGCAGGTCCGGTATCTGGAATACTTCGAGACCCGCGCCGTGAGCGGCGCGTACCCCGTTGTCTGAATCTTCCAACGCCCAACAGCTTGCGGGGCTCATAATCAGCCGCTCGGTTGCTTCCACGTAGGGATCAGGATACGGTTTGCCGCGCGCTGTTTCCCCGCCACAAACCAGGTGAGCAAAATATCCCTCGAGACCCGCGTGGCCCAGTGTGGCAAGCGCCGTGGAACGCTGCGTAGAGGTGGCGAGTGCACAAGGTATGCCAAGCGTCTGTAATCGGATCAGTAACTCCAGTGCACCCAGCTTGACCTTGATGGGACGATGGAGCGCATGGTCGAGATACAACTTCCCCCAGAGTTCAGAGACTTGATCGAAGGGGAACTTCGATCCGAAACCGTCCTTCAGGATGTGTTCCGTAGCCTCATAGGTGGTGCCGACACATAGATTGTAAACGCCCATATCCGGTTCCCACTCACTTGAGCGACAGGCCTTTACGAAGCAGCCACGAGCGAGCCGCTCGGAATCGAGCAGTAGTCCGTCCAGGTCGAAGACCACGGCTGAAGGACGCGCTAAGTCCATGTGATCCTGTGCAGAATAAGCTCGACAGCCTCAACCCGCGGCGGCGACGAGATTGTTCAGAACGAACTGCAATATGCCTCCGCACTTGAAGTAGGCGATTTCATTGTCCGTATCCAACCGGCTTAGCACTTCGATGACTTGTTCACTGCCATCGCCTTTGCGTACCGTGAGCAGGAGAGTCTGGCGTGGCGTGATCCCCCGGGTACCTTCCGGCAAGCGGATATCGAGGATCTCGTCACCGCTCAAGTCCAGGCTCACCCGGCCGTCACCCTCCTTGAATTGCAGGGGAAGCACACCCATACCGATCAAGTTGGAGCGGTGAATGCGCTCGTAACTTTCAGCTACGACCGCCTTCACACCGAGCAACCGCGTGCCTTTTGCCGCCCAATCGCGGCTCGAACCCGTGCCGTACTCTTTGCCTGCAATAACCACCAGCGGGGTATCTTCGCCCTGGTAACGCATGGCGGCATCGTAGATGCTGAGCGTATCGCCGGTGGGGATATGTTTCGTATAACCTCCTTCCACACCCGGTACCATTTCGTTTCTGATGCGGATGTTGGCAAACGTACCGCGCATCATCACTTCGTGATTGCCGCGCCGCGACCCGTATGAGTTGAAGTCGACAACGTTCACGGCGTGCTGCTGCAGATATTGCCCCGCGGGGCTATCTGGTTGGATCGCGCCGGCCGGGGAAATGTGATCCGTGGTGACGGAATCCCCCAACACGACAAGAATCCGTGCATTGGCAATTTCGACCGGCTGATCGAGATCATCCCCCACAGAGAAGAATGGCGGTTGCTTGATGTAGGTCGAATTCTCCCAACCGTAGGTTCCGCTGGTAGAGACGTCGATCGCTCGCCAGGCCTCGGGACCGGTAAAAACGTCCCGGTACTGGCGCTCGAACATGTCCGCAGACACCAGCGCGACGGCTTCGTTAATCTCTGAGTTACTCGGCCAGATATCTTTCAGGAAGACATCTTCTCCTCGAGCGTCCTGGCCGAGAGGCTCCGAACTGAGATCGATGCGCATGGTACCGGCAAGGGCATACGCCACAACCAACGGTGGTGATGCAAGCCAGTTGGTGCGCACTTCCTGATGTACCCGCCCCTCGAAGTTGCGATTACCCGAAAGCACCGAGGCGACTACCAGATTACCGCTCTCGATTGCCGCAGATATCGGTTCCGGCAAAGGCCCGGAATTGCCGATGCAGGTTGTGCAGCCATAACCAACCAGGTTGAAGCCGAGCGCATCGAGCTCATCCTGAAGATGAGTCTTCTCCAGATACTCCGTAACCACCTTGGATCCAGGCGCCAGGGAGGTTTTTACCCACGGTTTGACCGTCAACCCACGCGCCAGCGCTTTCCTGGCAACCAACCCGGCACCCAACATGACGGCAGGGTTAGACGTGTTGGTGCAGGAGGTAATCGCAGCGATGACCACGTCGCCGTGCCCCAGGGTGTAATCGCTACCGGACACGGCGATTTGGGTGTCTTTGTCCGCAGAACGCCCCTGCATGTCCAAAGCCTCATCGAAGGCTGTCGCCATATCCGCCAGGGCGACCCGATCCTGAGGGCGTTTGGGACCCGCGAGGCTCGGCACAACTTGACTCAGCTCCAATCCCAGGGTATCGGTGTAGGTTACCTGGGATATGCCGCTGTCCCGCCACAGACCCTGGGCCTTGGCATAAGCTTCGACCAGAGCAACGGTCTCAGCCGGACGATGGGACAACTTCAGATAGTTGATCGTCTCCTGATCAATTGGGAAGAAGCCGCAAGTAGCCCCGTATTCGGGTGCCATGTTGGCGATGGTGGCACGATCGGCCAGCGACAACTGATCGAGGCCGTCACCGTAAAACTCGACAAACTTACCAACCACCCCCTGGGCTCGGAGCATTTCGACAACTGTCAGGACCAGATCGGTTGCGGTGATGCCTTCCGGTAGCTTCCCTTCAAGCTTGAAGCCGACCACATCGGGGATCAGCATGGAGATGGGCTGGCCGAGCATCGCAGCCTCCGCCTCAATACCACCCACACCCCAACCAAGCACACCGAGCGCATTGATCATCGTCGTATGGCTGTCGGTTCCGACCAGCGTATCCGGATAAGCCAACGTACGGCCATTCTCTTCCTTGGTCCACACGGTTTTGGCCAAGTACTCGAGGTTCACCTGGTGACAGATACCGGTGCCTGGTGGCACTACCCGAAAGTTGTCAAACGCCTGCTGACCCCAACGCAAGAATCGATATCGCTCGGTGTTGCGCCCCATCTCCATCTCGACGTTTTTCTCGAAAGCTTCCGAGTCGCCGAAGTTGTCGACCATCACAGAGTGGTCGACGACGAGATCTACCGGCGATAGTGGATTGATGATGCTCGGATCTTTACCGGCAGCCACCACCGCACTGCGCATGGCGGCGAGGTCTGCTACTCCCGGGACACCCGTGAAATCCTGCATCAGCACCCGAGCTGGCCGATAGGCTATTTCCTCTGCCAGCGGTGGGCGGCTCGCCCAGTTCCCCAATGCTTTAATGTCCCCGACCTTCACCGTGTTGTCGTCCTCAAAGCGCAGCAGATTCTCCAATAGAATTTTCAGGGACATCGGCAGCTTGTCCACGTCACCGACACCGGCCGCCGCTGCATCGGGCAAACTGAAATAATCGTAAACCTTGCCATCGACGGTGAGGGTTTTCCTGCATTTGAACGTATCTAAACTCATGAGGTCATTCCTAAACGGGGCCGGGAAAAAGGGGGCGCCTATTCTGCCCTGGTTCGGGGCGTTGATCGAGTGGCTTCATGGGCGCACCCGGGGTACAACTTATCGCGTTTCAATGCAACCACAAAGGCATTGTAGAGTGCCCAATTGGAAAGAAAAGGGAAACTAAAACAACTAACCAATTCCATTTTAGAATTAGTTGATTAGGGAAACGAGCGCTAGTCAGATTCCGCCTGGTCCGCGACCTTTCTGTATAGATGGGCACCGCATCGCCAGCAGTAGGTGGCTTCCCGGGCGTGTCCTTCTGCTGAACATTCCGGACAGGTGCGGGTATTGGTCCGCCGCCGGTTCGCTTCGTTGAGTTCGAGCGTCACGATGCCGGTTGGCACCGCGATGATGCCGTACCCCATGATCATGATGACGGAAGCCAGCGCCTGGCCGAGGGCCGTTTGCGGCGCAATGTCGCCGAAGCCCACGGTGGTCATGGTACTCACCGCCCAGTAAATGCTCTTGGGAATGCTGGTAAACCCATGCTCCGCGCCTTCGATGAGGTACATGAGCGAGCCAAACACCACAACCAGAGCGGCGACGGCTGCTATGAACACGACTATCTTGCGCCGGCTTGCAACTAGCGCCTCAGAGAGCAGATCCGCCTCGCTCACGTAACGAACCATCCTCAGAATACGGAAAACCCGTAGCACTCGAAGGATGCGGATAACGAGTAGATATTGAGTGCCTGCAAATATCAGACTTACATAGGTTGGCAGAATACCAAGCAGGTCAACGACTCCAAAAAAGCTGCGCGCATACAGACGGGTGTTGTTTATGCACCATAGACGCAAGCCATATTCGATCGTGAAGATGATCGTGAAGAACCATTCGATGCCGTACAACCACCTGCTATAGACCAGATGGATCGATTCGACGCTGTCGAGTAACACCGCCGTAACGCTGGCAAGTATCGCAACGATGAGACCCACATCGAACGCTCGCCCGGCTGGTGTATGAGCCTCGAATATGACAATGCGAACCGTATCTTTGTTGAATTTCTTTTTATCAAATTTCATGGAGGCAGAAGGCTACCACAGGTTGTGCTCTAAACCGGTTAGCACGCCGACCGACGACGCGGCGACTCTCACGAGGCACCGCGTCGACCACCCGCAGAGTAATCTCGTTAGTGCACGGCGACTTTAATCGTGCGTGGCGTTTCTTTCTCGCGCTTGGCAATGACCACATACAACACACCGTCCTTGGAAGACGCACTGATCGACTCTTCGTCCGCGTTTTCCGGTAGTTTGAAAGTGCGGGTGAACCGCCCATAACGGCGCTCCAGGCGATGGTTCTTGTGCGAATCTTCCTGCTCGTCGTGACGCTCACCCGAAACCGTGAGAACGCCATCTTTGATGGTAACGTT
>SMWK01000206.1 GCA_004356895.1 Gammaproteobacteria bacterium | reverse complement strand
TGGCCCATGTTTATGCCACCCGTGCGGTGTTACCAGGCATGCTGGAACGCGGCAGTGGCTATCTGATCAATACCGCGTCCATGGCAGGCATTCTGACCACCCACGGTAATCTTCCCTATGCAGTGAGCAAACATGCCGTCGTCGGCTTTGCCGAGTGGATGTCGATCACCTATCACGACAAAGGCGTACACACGTCGTTGTTGGCTCCATTGGGTGTCCGCACCCCGATGTTGGGCGATACGGACTCTACCTTCGCACAGAACGTTGCCGGTCCGATCAAGGAACCGGAAGAGGTCGCCGAGATGGTCGCTCTCGCGGTTGAAGAGGAGCGTTTCCTCATCCTTACTGATGAAATCGCCCAGACCTGGATGAATTTCAAGAACATCGACCTGGAACGCTGGCTCAAAGGCATGCGGCGGATGCAGGCGAACATGGAAGCGGCGTCGAGCAGATAAACATAGTCGAGTTGCTAATCAACGAACGCGCTTTGACGGATGTTTTACTAACCCAGCTTCAATCGGTTCGGTGCCCCAGCCGGGTGTATCCGGAATCACGAGTTCACCATCGTTGATTTCGGGTGCGACCGAAAAAATCTCGTCGTCCCACGGCAACCGGTCGATATCGGTTTCCATTATTCGCAGGTTGGGGATTGCCACACTCATGTGCGCATTCATCAGGGTCGCCAGGTGGCCGTAGTAGTTGTGTGGTGCAACATTTACCGCGTGGGCCTCTGCCTGGGCTGCAATTTTCAGCGACTGCCAGACACCGTTCCATACTGCATCGATAATGGCGACGTCGACGGCTTGGGTTTGAAAGTAGGGCACAAAAGCCGCCGGAGAAGTGAGCGTTTCACATGAACTGATGGGATGTGGGCTGTGGCTGCGGATGTAGGCCAGGGTTTCGGGGTTAGGTGTGTCGATTTCCACCCAGAACAGATCGAAGTCTTCCAGACTGCGGATAATTTTCAGATAACCTTCGGTTGTGGCGTTGAAATTCAGATCCAGCAGGATGTCCATGTCCGATCCGGCGCCGTCGCGTAACGCCTCCAGGTGATTGCGGAGATGCCCGAGTACCCGTCTATCGACATTGCGTGACGGATCGAAGGGTCGGCCGAAACCGGGTGCCCAACCGCGTGCGCCTTCGTCGTCGTAAGTGAATACGTTAGTCTTCAGCGCGTCAAACCCGCGTTCGCGAGCTTCCGCTCCAATCGCCTTCACACCGTCGAGGTTCGTAATCGCGGGTGGATAGAAGTCGGGACGTGCGATGCGCCACGTTGCACAGTGCGACCAATAGACACGAACGGTATCGCGCAGTTTGCCGCCGAACAGTTCGTAACATGGCACCCCAAGGTGTTTGGCTTTGGCATCGAGTAAAGCGTTCTCGATGGCACCGACACCGCAGGCAACCACACCCTCGAAAGCCTGGCGGGAAGCCCCCTTGAGTTTGGCAAACAGTCGTTCGTGAGCGGTCGCTGATTCGCCAATTGCGATTTTTGCCAGACGATTTATGACGGTGGTAACGCCAACCGTGCCCATCCCTTCGTCGTATTCACTCCAACCAGTCACGTTGCTGTCGGTGGATATTTTGACGAAATGGTAGTCGCGCCATCCGGCATCTGCATGATGCGTAGTGATATCGGTGATCTTCATACCGGCTAATCTGCTGTTGTGCCCCTGTTTACGGATCGTAACAAGTTGTGCAAGCCGCATATACACCGGGGCAAGTGGATGAACTGATTGCCCAAGGTGTTCTTCTGGATCGGTCGCCTGGTAGTTACTACTGGCGAGCTAAGCCTTAGGCACTATGAAGTTTCCGAGGTCGTCGCGGTATCCAGTAACCAGTTTTTCGCCCTTGTCGGCAACGATATACCGGCTTATCCACTGTCCATGTTCCGACAGCCCGTCGTAGATATCGCGCGGCATTGAAATGGGCAAGTGTTCCCGGTACCAGGGAGCAAAAAACTCCGCATTAGGCAGGGCTCTTACTTCGTTGGAAAGATTCGGTGTACCGCCATGCCATGCCCTGACGTCTCGCATGAGGACACTGCCGGCGGGCGCTGGACATATCGTGCTGAGCTTCATCCAGGCTGGCTCTTCCTCCAGTGTAGGTATGTGTTCATGGGAATGTTGGGTTCCGGGAATCTGCCGTGTTGGTCCGTTAGTTGGTGTGAAATCCACCATTAGAAAGTTGCAGCAGACATAGGGGCAAGGAAGATCCCGATACGTGAGCTGGCCTCTTGGGTCGCTGAACGATCCAATCGTGAACTTGCCGCCATCTGGACGCTTCACTACGCGACGATTATTCATGTCGGAATGAAGACGTTGGTATTTGACTGCGCCGGGCAAGCAGAAGTCACCACCACCGCCACGCGCAATGTAATCGTCGCTATCAAATATCGATGTGAGGATTGGCGTGATGGAAGGTAAATCGATCAGCATAGCCCATTCAGGCTGATGTGCCTGATGCCCTGTCAGACTGGCGCCGCCAAACGAGTATCGATGTGAACCGCGATTCCCCACACGATTCTTGTCACGGGACATTATTTCGTGAATGACCCTGTCACACCCACCACGGATGTAATCGAGTTGGCTGGGCGTGAGTACGTCTCGTACCACAACAAATCCATCTCGATAGAAAAGTTGCCTGGCCTTGTCAACCTCATCGGGTGAGAGAAGCTCCAGCCCCTTAATGCCGTTGTTGGTTTCGAGATACGCTCGCAGTTCGTTGATGGCAGCGGCTTGTGGATTGTTCCCGACCCAGCCTAGATCATTCAGCGCCAGACCCATGGCCGCATCGTCGGCTGAGGGTTTCTCAGGAAGATCGGGCACGTATCAGGGGTGTCCGTATGTTGCGTTCAGGCGGCGCTGCCATGTCGTAACAACTTACCCGGTGTCGCCCCGGTGCACTCGCCATCGGTGAACGTCACCTCGCCGTTGACAATGATGGCTTTGTAGCCGATGGCGCGTTGAACTCGACGCCACTCGCCCGCGGGTAAGTCATGCTCTATGTCGCCGATCCAAGGGGGATCGATCGCCAACTTATCAATGTCATACACCACCACGTCAGCGGCTGCGTCTTCACGCAGTACGCCCCGGTCTTTGAAACCTGCAGCCTGGGCTGGAAGATTGGACAACCGGTAGTGGGCTTCCTCCAGAGTGACCAATCCTTCGTCACGCACCAACCAGCTCAGAAAGTCTGTGGTGTAGCTGCCCCCGGTGAAGAACTTGGTGTGGGCGCCTCCGTCCGAAACGCCCGGAATGGCGTAGGCCGAATCGTTCATCATTTCTGCCATGAACTCGGCGTTTGCTCCTCGGTCCGGTCCGAGGAATTCAACGTTGAGATCACCCGCCAGGGATAGATCCAACATGACCTCGATGGGATGTTTACTCTGTTCGTCTGCGATGTCGCCCACCGACCGGCCTACGTATTGTTCGAGTTCCGGTTGATCGTTCACCGATTGGACTACCAGGAATTTGGGATTGCCTCCGACGCCCGCCTGAATTGCCCTCAGGCGTTTGTCGGCAACCTCCGCTTCTTCCACCAGCGCGCGGCGGAAATCCGGATTCTGCATGTTGTTGATTTTGTCTTTCTTGGAACCGGTCGTGACTGCACGCCAGGCGGGGGATGCGTCGTAGAGGTTCCAGTGCTCCAGCGTGAATGCGAAGCCCGCGCGACCGGTACCGCATTGGGCATAAATCAGCAGACCTCTCTCACGGCAGCTGTCGATCCAACGCAGCGGCCGTCTATGTATTTCGGGATTGTTACGCGAAGGTAATACCACGTTGTGCAGAATTGGCCGCCCAGCCGTCGCCGCCAGAGTTTCTAGAAAAGCTAGGTCCTTTTTGATGTTGCCTTCAGCCTGGGTGATTTGAATAAAACCTTCGTCCCGTTCACGAAGCACCTCGGCAAGGGCGAGGATATCTTCATCGACCATGGTGTCGGTGACCATGGGCGAACCATCAAAGTCTGCCTGCACAGAATCGGGGCCCAGCCGCTGGATGGAAAAGCCGCACAATCCCGCGTCCATGCCTTCATGCAGCAATCGCTTCATTTCCTCACGCTCTTGCGCTGTTGCCGGGCGGCTCTTGGCGGCCTCCAGACCCATCACGTAGGTCATCAACGAAGCTGTCGGCATGTACTGAATAACGTTCACGCCCTTGTCTGCCCGATCGAGGCTGTCCAGGTATTCGGGTATGGACTCCCAGTCCCAAATCATCCCCGCTTTCATGGACTCGTATGGAATGGCTTCTGTGCGGGTCATGGTGAGCATGCTTCGCTCACGGAAATCAGGTTTTACCGGCGCGAAGCCAAAGCCGCAGTTACCGAGTACCACCGATGTGACCCCGTGCCACCCCGAAATAGTGCACCAGGGGTCCCAACGGATCTGTGCATCGTAGTGGGTGTGCAAGTCGACAAACCCGGGTGCGACGATCAAGCCTTCGGCGTCAATGGTCTCGGCAGCGACAGCGGCGTTCTCGCCGCCGATTTGTGCGATCCGGCCGTCCCTGATCCATAAATCTCCTTTGAACCGGGGTTTTCGCGTGCCATCCACGATGGTGCCATTTTTTATATGCAGGTCGAATTCAGACACGTCACTCCCCTCGAAGTAGATGCCCGCTCGATTCTAGTCCTCATGGAGGCGCTAATCGAGTACCGGCGCTATTTTGCCCATGGCGTTCGGTTTTACGCTGTCAGCCATGACTGCAACGTGGACTACTCATCGCGCAGAAACGCTTCGATGGTGTTGATGTACTCCTCGGAACGCGCGGATTTCAACAAGAGCCAGTGGCAATCGCCGTCCAGAGGTTTCAACCGCGCGCCCGGAATTTCCGCAGCCAGATCGACGCTGTTCTGAAAAGGTACGATTTGATCGTCTTTCGCGTGAAGAATGAGCGTGGGTATTCGGATCTGCCCGGCAACTTCAAACCCATGTTCGCGTTCCATAAAGTCTGAGGCAAAATAGGCGGTCGCGACGTCCTGGCTCGCCGAACATCTTTGCATCTCCATGAAATAGTCGATCTCCCCAGGAGAAGGGCTCAGGCCCAGAAAGAGATCAGCAAACAACTTTTGATGGCTTGCCTTACCCCACCCGGTCTCGATCATCGAGAAGTACGCTTTGCCCCTCTTGGCGTCGTCCTTTGTTGGTTTCTCGCGGCCGTCGTACCGGATCAACCAGTGATCGCGCGACAGACGCTGCCAGAAACTCCGCCCTATAAGGCGAACTCCATTCAACTTCGAGATGGGTAAACCAGCCGAGCGAGCGGACAATTGGCGTTCCTTCTCCCGTTTCGGCATAGGCGATGTTCACATCATCGGTAGT
>SMWK01000019.1 GCA_004356895.1 Gammaproteobacteria bacterium | reverse complement strand
TCCAGCACAAAGTGCGGCTCGGATCGTCGGTAGCTCGTCGGAGTGAAGTACGCCCAGAACTGGCCCACCTTGGAGCCGTGAATGCGCGGCCCAGAATCGTCTCCTTCAAGCCGGAGGCTGCGGAGACCGTGAGCGTCTAATGTTCCTTGAAATGATTGAAGCATGATTGGACTTACCACGCTTTCACATGAAAAGTAAAGCGACCGTGGAGCTTCCTTTCGCAAAATACCGAAGGGCCTACAAATGGACTCGGTTGTTGATCCGGTGCTGGACCTCTTCCGTAGTTTGCCGCAGGGCTTCAAGAATTTCGTGATAGTTCACTTTGTGTCTCGATGAGACGCCAACCTGGATCCCATTCTCCGAAAAGAAGTCGAGCCTGACTCCGTCGCTGCGTCGTTTCTTTGTTTTCTTCCGGCTCTGCTTGCGAACGGCTTCTTGGGTTTGCTTGAGCGTCATGCCATCGGCAGCTCGGACCGCAAGTTCAGCCTGTTCGTCCTTGTCCTTGACCTTGCTGATCTCGTAAGCGGAACGAGCGGCCAGTTCGCCTGAGTCGACTCTGCCCTGAATGTCCTCCGGGAGATCGAGTAGCGCCAAGGCCCGGCTCACGGTGGACGCCGGAAGGTGCAGAGACTCGGCCACCTGCTTCCCGTTCCAGCTGTGCAGCTCCATGAGTGCCGAAAAGCCTCGCGCTTGTTCGATGGGCAAAAGGTCTTCGCGTAGCAGGTTTTCGATCATCTGTTGTTCGAGGTTTTCGGCTTTCGAAAGCTCAGCGTCGATGAAGCAGCAATCAATGGTTTCGAGCCCCGCCGCACGAACCGCGCGCCAACGACGCTCGCCGCATACGATGATCCACTTGTTCTGTTCAGCCGACCAGCGAACTCGAATTGGGGCCAGCTGGCCTTTGTGCCGAATGCTCTTGGCAAGTCGTTCAATTGACTCTGATGAAAACTCAGTTCGCGGCTGCGACGGGTCCGGAACCACCTGCTCAACTAGAATGCGAGCAGCATTTCGCAGTGGACGCCGACCGATGTCCTTCGGCGACGGCACGGGGCTCAGTTGGAGTTTTGCCTGTGTCTGCCGATGGCCGATCGATTCATCAAGGTTCGATTGGAGCCTTTCGAGATTGCTTTGTGTGGTTGCCATACTACGCTGCCCGCCGTCTTGGAGTTTTTACATCCGTGCGGTCGAGAATCTCACGGCAAAGGCTGCGTGTCAAACGAGCGGCGCGGCTCTTCGGACTATGGAACTGAACGGGCGTACGATTGGCGACGGCAACCTTGAACGCCGATAGCTCGGGCATGAAGTTATCGAGCACGAGTTCACCATGGAGTTTGCGAAGCCGGTGTTCGTAGTATTTGTGAATGAGCAGCCGACCATCCGACCGCGTCACTAAATGCCCGAGTCTTCGCAAGTTGCGATTGAGCACCCCCGCATTCTCGACGGCTTGGTGCACCGCCCGCAGGCCTTGGGTGCCAAAGTCTTCGGGGGTCACCGGAATGATCACCCAATCGGCCGCGATCATTGCCGTCCAAGTGCAGCGGTACAGATTAGGCGGACAGTCGATCAGCACGATGTCATAACCGGCCTGTTCTTCGACGAATTCACGAAGCGAGTATTGGATGGGTCCTAATTCTTCCGGGCAGGGCGTGTTGAATTCAGCAAGTCGCTGATTGGCCGGACACACGTGGATACCGTCGAATCGAGTTTCGTGAATCAGCGCGTTCCAATCGCGAAAACTCCAGCGATCGTCGAACAACGCGGCAACCGTAACTTCCGCCGGCAATTGTTCAACCGTCTCTGATCCGAAGAAGCCTTGGCTGATGGAGCCTTGCGGGTCCGTATCGATAACGAGTACCCGCAAGCCCAGCGAGACATAAGCTCCCGCCAAGTGAAAGCATGACGAACTCTTGCCCACACCTCCCTTCTGATTGATGAGGCAGAACGTCCGCGGAGTTTGCTGTCCCGATTGCCACTGGCAATTCTCGGTAACGTCCTGGTCTGAATGAGGAATTGCCTGCTGATGGATCGAATCGGATACGTTGAAGGTTTTCATTTCACCACAAGTTTCCTCGTGCTATGACGAAGGGGTTTAATCGAGTTAAAGCACATGGGTCATAAGAGCAGCAAGAGAATTCGTAGTGGCATCAGCCAGTTGACCATCGTCGAGCACGCATTGTGCCCGCTGGATGCACGTCTGTCCGTGGTCCCGAATCTGGCTCACGAGGCGCACTTCCGTTATTGCGACAAGCAGGGAAAGCGACAATCGGGCACCGCTCGCGTGTTCTGTCCGCTGGGCTTGTCTCCAAAGGACGAGCTGCTCCTGTGGGGGCTGCTGGCGATTACCTTGGCGGATCCCCAAACCGATGGAGAACTCCACGCCACGAGGCACTACTGCCTTCGTCGGCTGGGAATCATCAATGCCAAGAACCGCCGAGGTGGCAGGCAGTACGGTGACTTCTCAGCGGCAGTTGAGCGACTGGCAGCCGTTCGCTACCAATGCGATAGCCTGTACGATCCGCTTCGCGCCGAGCATCGACGGATGGGCTTTGGTTTCTTCAGCTACAGTATTCCGTTAGACGAGGCTTCGAACCGCGCCTGGCGAATCGTTTGGGACCCGATCTTTTTCGAGCTCGTTCAGGCAGCTGGTGGGTATCTCCGCTTCGACCTCGCCGTGTATCGGCAGCTCGATACCGCAAGCCGGCGGATGTACCTGTTTCTGTCGAAGCTGTTCTTTCGTAAGTCGGTAACCCCGCGTCTGGGCGTGAAAGACGTCGCGGAGCAGATCGTCGGCATTGCTCCGTCGGTGAGCACTCGCGACAAGAAGGCAAAGTTGACGGAGTGCGTCAAACGGCTGACAAGTCAGGGTGTCGTCCGCGACGGACGCATTCGCCGCGCCGCCAAGGGGCAGTTCATCATGGTGCTGCATCGAGGTCCATTGTTCGATAGACCAATTGCGGAGCCCACCTTCGAGTCACCCCTGTTCGAGCCGCTCATCGATCTGGGCTTTGACATGACGGGCGCGACGCGGTTGCTGCGCAGATACAAACACGGCTTGGTGCGTGAATGGACCGACATCACGCTGGCCGCCCACGAACGATTCGGCTCACGGTTCTTCAAGAAGAGTGCACCGGCATACCTGACAGACAATCTCAAGAAAGCAGCCGTCGGCCAGCGGACTCCCCCCGATTGGTGGTCAGACGTCCGCAAGGCCGAACAGCGTGCAACGGCCGAGCGAGCAAAGAAACACCGTGCTGGCAGGCAGCCTGCCGAGCAGCTTTCGGAAAATGCCATCGAGACGCTCGACGACGTGCACCGTTCCATCTTCAGCACGTTCCTGGCAGCGGGGCAACCGGAAGAAGTTGCTCGTGCGAACGCCGAACGATACCAGCGGGCGCATCAACGAAGACCAAGAGCTAACAGTACATAAGCAGTCTTTTGCTTCAGGTACTTCTTGTACAAGTACTTTGGGGAATGCCGGCAGGAGGCGAATATTCCCTCAAATTCACGAGTGAACTCAGCTACTTAGGGCCTTCCTCTCTGCCCGTCTTGGCTGAAAAACGCGACGGGATCGACACGTGTTTGATCCAAAAGTGCGACGGGATCGACACGTCTTCGTCCCAAAAAGTGCGACGGGATCGACACGTGTCCTTAACGAACTCCAGCAAGTTATCCACAGGCTCACCAAACGAGCCGCAGGACCACGATAGCCAGCCAAAGACCGATGATCTTCAGGACGACATAGGGTTCGACAACAATCACCGCGACAGCAAACGCCATCCAGAATATCAACATCGCGTGCATGGCAGTTTACTCCTCGAATGGTCTTGAATACTCTGGGATCTCGGCTCTTCCTTGATTCGCAAATTCGACAGCGCCCGGTAGAGGTTTATCGTCGCTTGGACGTCTGCCAGTGCTTCATGTGCATCATTGGGATGGAAGGCTACGCCGAAATACTCACACAGCGTTCCGAGCCGATAGTCATCGGGCAATGGCAACTGTTGATTCTCATGAAACAACCAGTAGGCTCTCTGAAGCGTGCAGAAAACCCGATAAGAAGCCGGCAGGAATAGACCCAGCCGTTCAAACCACGCCCTTAGGAATGGCCCATCGAATTGGCTGTTATGTGCCGCAAGTTGAGCGACGTGGAACACCGTCAGGTCGCGCCCGTACATTTCGACAGTTGCGTGACGACGCAGGAACCGCGCGAAAAACCAGGCTGCCTTTCTCGGAGATACGGCAGTCCGCTTCCACTCTGCTCTCCGGTAGTGAATTCTCCTGAGTGCGTCGGGACACGCCTTTGTCTCCTCGAAGCGAACTTTCACCTCGAACGCCTCGACCTCATTCAGTCGCGCGTCGACGGCAATTGCCGCGATTTGAATAATTGGCCGTTGGATCTCGAGTCCGCCTGCTTCGATGTCGACGAACACCGTGTGAGCATCATCGGCTGCCTTGCTACTCACGCGGCCTCATTGGCGGCACCGAACGATTCTTTACGCTTCATTTCAGCTATCGCATCGTCGGCAACTTGATGCAGACGCAGCGAATTTAGCACGTCTTGCTCGTCCATCCAGTGTGTCTGCTCCCAAACCGGATTTCCCCCCGCGTCCTCTTCTTTCTTGAAAACGCGGTAGACCATTGCGGAATACTGGGGTCCGTATTTCCCTGGTTTGCGAATGATCTTTAGCTTCATCCGTCCGCGCCGGTCTTCGTAAACAGTCTCAACTTCCGTGCTCATTGGTCACCTCCTTGTAATGGGTCTTTTTTCTGACCAATTCGCTACCACAACTTTCGACGTAGCGCAAATCCTGCCTTGATACGGCGAAAACTTGCCGACCCAACAGGTCAACACGCCGTGGACAGCAAGAGGCTACCGGTCGGATTTGTTTTTGATGTGCGGAAACGGTATTGTGCCGCCGCTGCGAAGGCTCGGTTTGTATACGAGTGTTTGCGGAAGTCCGTCAGATGCAAAAACCTTCTGATGGTAGCGTTCGCGGGATGAACTACCTGGTAAACCTTCGACTAACCATCGAGGGCTAAGGGCAAGCTGGTCATGAAGACCGCTTGGGAGTGAGGCTTCGTCTCCTCGCATTTTGGTTCACCGCTTGGCGGCGGATGCATCGAGAGGTGCTTGTCCGTCGCGAGGGCTACTTGTCGGAGTAATCCCCCTGCCAAACGCAGGGGAGTAATCCCGTCATTTGAGCCCATCTTCAAAATTGAATATGGGCGACCGAGACACTCTTCGACGTTGTTGGTTGATGTTTAATCAACTTCGTTGGAGTTGTGACAAGTAAAGGTCAGTTCCGACGAAAAGGAACGGCGGGGCGGCGTGCATTCCAAGCATGCTGCTCTCGGGTGAGGAACATAGGATGTTCCAAACACTCCGCATGCGAGACGAGCCGGTAGCGGTGGGGGTGCTCCATTCTTAGGGAGGATTCTCGGGGGTTAGCACGTGGCGGAAATGCGACGTGTGCCTGGTGGAGGCGAAAGCCGACACTCCCTGCGTAACGCATCTGGATGGGGGAGGCCTGGCGGTGAAAACCGTCTGCCGCTTCGTAAGCGGACGACTGTCGAAAGGCAGCTCGAGCCAAATAGCTCAACCCATCAAGCCCGAATACATAGGGCAATCCAGTAATACGTTGGTGCCTCATGGATAGGCGGCATTGTTTGCGGCCCGTCAGGGACCGCGGCAATGTCAGAGACGGGTGACCAAGCCCTACCCGGCGAGGTCTAAACTACAGCCGAATCGTGAAAGGTGTTAGGGATTTGCAGTAAGCTCCGACTTGGGTATTGGGGGAGCTGAAAGCTAACGGGTCATGCCGAGTGAGACGGATTCTGTCCTAGCGGATAGAACCTACCCTGACGATGCACATCTTGTGCATCTCCAGCCTTGGGGTGCAGAGCCCCACGCGACGTGACTACCAACGTCACATGCTTGTTACTAATCGGTGATGGCTTCAGCCGTGAGCGGTTTGACTAACCGCCAATGTATCCCGACGGGGATGCAGGGAAGCGAGCTGATGTCCGGGAGCGTGGTCTGAATAGAAGTCAGTGACGCAGAGTAGGCGAGAGCCGAACGCGGAGCTGAGCGGTGTTCTGGGGGAAGCTCCAGACATGGTAGCCCCATGGCGAGAATCCCACCTAAGGCCTTCCGTTTGTCATGGAAGGAGTGGGGGACAAGCCAGCGGGATTCACTACCGTGTGCGGCAAGGCAGTCGCAACCCGTTTGCCGACCGGTTGGTAACCGGTCCTCGAGCTCAAGCTCGAAAGGCAACGACGAAAGGACCGAGGCGGTTGTTGGCATCGACCAACGTGAAACCGCGAACGCTACTTGTTAGAGCCCTTGGTGGCGAAACCGCCAAGGGTTTGGGTTCGAGAGGACCAGAAGCGTCGTCAGACGCAGAGTTAACCACGAGAGTGGCTCTGCCTGTGACAACGCAATGGCGGTGCGACAGGACCGTTGCGTCTTGCAGCATCGAGGTTTTGAGAAAGCGCACCGGTAGGTGCTAGGGAAGCGTGAAATGCGAAAGCATTTCCAAACTATTTTGCCGGCTTATGCCTGCGATAACAATCGACACAGGTGCTTGCACCTGTGACCGACAATACCCGAGCATGCCGCTGCGAGGTTATTTCTTAGGGTTTTGCGAAGCAAACCTGAGCTCCTGTGAAGCCAGTGGCACGATGCCACGGCGCTTGATGCTTTGGACTGCATTGCAGCCGTAGGTTACC
>SMWK01000205.1 GCA_004356895.1 Gammaproteobacteria bacterium | reverse complement strand
CATGTTTGCCTTCATGGGGACGATTTCCTGGGCAATACGCCCAGCTTCAACAGCTGCGGCATAACGCTGCTGGCTCTGCACTGAGTATTCGTCCTGCATTTCCCGCGTGACCTGGTAGCGGCGAGCGACCACTTCCGCGGTATTGCCCATGGCCATGAAAATGTCTGGCTTCTCGTCGATCAGCCGCTTGTTTGGCTCGGATTTACCGGACGTCTGGCGGGTGCGCATAGAAATGGAGTCGACACCACCACCCATGGCCACTTCCGTCTGACCCGAGGCAATCTGATTCGCGGCTATCGCGATAGATTGCAGCCCCGATGAGCAGAAACGGTTGATGCTGAGTCCGGCGGTTGTGATTGGCAGTTTAGACAGCACCACCGCCAGACGCGCGATATTACCGTCCTGCTCCCCCGAATGGCTCGCACAACCGGCCACGACATCTTCCACTTCGTCCGGCGCCACATTTTGATTACGCTCCAGAAGCGCATCGATGCAGTGGGCCAACATATCGTCCGAGCGGGTTAGATTGAAGCTGCCACGAAACGCCTTCGCCAAGCCCGTACGAACACTATCTACCACTACCACGTCACGCATGATTCTCCCCTTGTAGGATCCAGGCCTGAGCTTAGGCCCCCAGAAACGATCAATTTTACTCAGATTCGCGAGGCTAGGCTACGCGCACGCCAAGACTATCGATATGGTCTCGAGATTCCTTAGCTGGTTCTTGTCCAGAAATTGCCGTCCTACTACGTCCGCTGCGCCCGCGTGAATTTCTTCCTACGCATCTGCAAAATGTGGGCTGCGCTACGCGCAGACGCAGATGCTCCCATTTCCCTATAATTTTCTACAGCTTAGCTTCCGAAAATTCGGGAAATGCCGCGTACGCAGTGGTGCATCCCTGCACCGGGCACGCTATTATTCTTCCTCTTCCTCTTCCTCTTCGCCCAGCGCTCCTTCTATCTGATCCACCCTGGCTTGCCCCGCGTCTTCCATTTTTTCGGCTGCCTTTTTGGCGGTGTTCACACTATCCAGAAACCTGCTTGTGCTTGGGCCGGTTTCTTGCGTCGCCGCCTCAGCCGTATCGGCGGCTTCAACAGGAGCGGCAGCTTCGTTCGTTGCAGGCATATCACTCGAATCGCTGGAACCGCACGAACCAAGTCCAAGACCTAATAGCAGCACTATTAGTATTCTGATCAAGTTCATTTCACTCCTCACGTTTATCGGCCAAAAGAACTCCCGACCGCGCAGCGGTGAGAATACTCGAAAGAACTACCCGCCAACAGTGCCAGGTACTATTCACTACCTAACACGACCCCCGCAGGCTGCATGTTAAGCTGTCACGCCGCGACCATTCCGGGTTAGGAGACAACCATGACGACCACCACCCTGCTCGACGGCCTGTGCTTCGGCGAAGGGCCGCGCTGGCACGAGGGCAGGTTATGGTTGTCGGACATGCATGCACACCAAGTTCTGGCCGTTTCCGAGGATGGCCAGGTCGAGACCATCGTAGAGGTTCCCAACTGGCCTTCGGGGCTCGGTTGGCTCCCCAACGGCGATTTACTGGTGGTATCGATGACCGATCGCCGGGTGCTCCGTTACGATGGGAAAAACCTGACAACCCATGCTGACCTGAGCGGGCTGGCAAGTTATCACTGTAACGACATGGTTGTGGCCACCACCGGGCAAGCCTACGTAGGAAATTTCGGTTTCGATCTACAAGCAAAAGCCGAATTCAAAACCGCACAACTCATTTGCGTCGAACCCGATGGTAGCGCTCGTATCGTTGCGCAAGACATGAGTTTCCCCAACGGTTCAGTCATCACGCCAGATGGTAAAACGTTGATAGTGGGTGAAACCTTTGGCTCGCGGTTGACCGCCTTCGACATTCTGTCAGACGGCAGTCTCGACAATCGCCGGATCTGGGCCGATCTTCCCGAAGGGGCCGTCCCCGACGGTATCTGTCTCGATGCCGAAAATGGTATCTGGTCTGCCTCGCCCTCGAGTAACGAATGCATCCGGCAAGTTGCAGGAGGGCAGGTCACTCACCGCATCGCGGTCTCCCAAGGCGCATTCGCGTGCATGTTGGGCGGTGAGCGGGGCGATACGTTGTTCATTCTCACCTCCGGGTCGTCCGACTCCGAGGAATGCTCGCGGCTGCGATCAGGGCGCGTGGAAACCGTTCCTGCACCTCATCCTCATGCAGGTCTGCCCTAGTGTTATTCGAAAATTACCAGTCTCCCTGGCTGGATGAAGAGTTGAAGATCCTGCAGGACGCGGCTCAAAGGTTCTATCAGAAGGAGTTCGTTCCGTTAAATGAAAAGTGGATAGAGCAAGGGATTGTCGACCGCGACGCCTGGTTGAAGGCAGGCGAAGCTGGACTATTGTGTGCCGAGATTCCAACCGAATATGGCGGCGGTGGCGGCGACTACCGCCACGAGACGGTCATCATGGAAGAAATGTTGCGGGCGGGCGTTTCCGGATTCGGTAACCAGGTTCACAGCTCCATCGTCGTGCCTTACATATTTCACTACGGCAACGAAGAGCAAAAGCAACGTTGGTTGCCAAAAATGGCGTCCGGTGAAATGGTTGGCGCCATCGCCATGACCGAGCCGAATACCGGCTCCGATCTGCAGAATATTCGCAGCACAGCTATCCGAGACGGGGACGACTACGTAATCAACGGAGCAAAAACCTACATCTCCAACGGTCAGCACGCAGACCTGGTCATCGTCGTGGTAAAAACCGATCCCACAGAGGGTGCAAAAGGCATCTCACTCATCGTTGTAGAAACCGAAGGAAATCCGGGCTTCGAGCGAGGGCGGAACCTAAAGAAGATGGGACAGAAATCGGCGGACACTTCGGAGTTGTTCTTCGCGGACTGCCGCATTCCTGTTACCAATCGTCTGGGAGACGAAGAAGGCAAGGGGTTTTATCAGTTGATGCAGCAACTTCCTCAGGAACGGCTGTCCATCGCCCAGTCCGCGGTGGTGAGCATGGAAAGGGCTATCGAGATCACCCTGGAGTTTGTCAAAGACCGCAAAGTTTTCGGCCGGCGAGTGCTGGATTTCCAGAACACCAAGTTCAAGCTCGCGGAATGCAAAACTGAAGCGCTGATCGCGCGTACATTCGTCGATCAATGCCTCATTAAACACCTGGACAAGGAACTCGATGCCACCACCGCATCGATGGCCAAGTATTGGTGTACACAGAAACAGTGCGAGATCGTCGACGAGTGTTTGCAGCTTCACGGTGGCGCGGGTTACATGGACGAATACGAGATTTCCCGATTGTATACCGATGCGCGAGTACAGAAGATTTACGGCGGCACCAACGAGATCATGAAGGAACTCATAGGCCGGACACTCGGGTAGCCGCCAGTGTCCTGTGTCGACAGTTGAAAACGTACTGGAAGTTCTATTGGCCACTGGCGCTCACTGGCCTCGCCATGGTTCTGTCCATGCAGTTTCAAACCGCGGCGCTGGCGCGCTACCCACAGGCAATCACGGAGCTTGCGGTTTTTGCCCTCGCCTTCAGTACCTACGGTCTATTCAACGCTTCGATGAATTTTACCGCCCAGTTGTCGAACGTCTATGCCCGTAGCGTTGAGGGATCACGCCGTTGTCATAAGTTTGTTTTTTCCGCAAGCATATGCGTCATGTTGCCGTTGCTTGTCATCGCACACACGGACGCAGGTTCCGCAGCAATCTCGAACCTTTACAGTATCGACGACAATCTAACCGCGCGAGTAACCGAATACCTCGTTTATCTCGCGCCGCTGATCCTACTGCGAGCCGAGCGATTCTATCTTACGGGGCTTCTGGTGCAGGCACGTCTCACCGGGTGGGTCACGGTGTCGAACGCCGTATATCTCGTCGCCGTCGTATGCGGGTTGCTCATCGGTTTCTCCTCAGGCTTCAAACCCGTTTACGTACTCGTCGGCGCAGATGCGGTCGCCATAACAATTCAAGTCGGCTTCACGCTCTGGATTCGCCGGCGATACTACCGGCTGCCCAAACCCTTAGAACACGAGAACTTGAGTTATCGGGAGCTCGCGTCTTTTTTCATTCCCGTTTCCACCACGGGCGTTATGTTCGCACTCAGCCGGCCAGTGTTGTTTGCTTTCGTGAGCCGCACACCCGAAGGTATTGTTGCGATTGCCGCGATGCGTGTTGCTTTCGACTTTTCCTCGATATTCCAGCAGGCGGCGAACCAGTTTCGTCACTTTTTCGTGACTTTTGGCCTGGACGATCTCGAACGTAAACGCCGTTTCATGATATTCGTGTGCGCAGGTCTCACCGGAATGATGCTGCTGTTTGCCATGACGCCACTGTCGAACTGGGTGTGGCAGGACCTCATGCAGATACCCGACGAGATCCGCGTCTTGTCTGTGCAACTGGTTCTCGTCATGTGCCTGATGCCCAGCGTCATCCTGTTTCGCAACTATTTCCACGGCCGATTGATGGTCGAACGCCGCACCACCGGCATGGCCGTTGGCGGGGTCTTGCGCGTGGCAGCGATCTATCTGATGGCTCAAGGGTTATTCGCAATCGGATTGCTCAACTACCTGACGGCATCAATCGTCCTGATTCTCGGGTTTGTCGTCGAGTCGCTCGTGGTGATGCGGGTAGCGGTTCAAAAAGGCCAGACTTGACGGCTCGTTGCAACGGTAAAGATGTACGCTATGCTCACAAGCGCTCCAACGAACCCCAACACTTTGAGACGGGTATTTGCGGCGCGCATCGTCAGCACGCCAAACCCGATGTAAAACAACAGCCCCACAAACTTGGCGGCGAGCCAACCGCTGAGCGGAGATAAGCTCATGTTTACAGCCATCGCCACACCGGCGGCGAGCAATAGCGTGTCGACCACATGGGGCGCGATCTTCACCAGCTTTTTCTGTCCGAGCGGCGAATCGATTAGCGCCCAGATGCCGCGCAGGATGAATCCCGCTACCGTCACGTAGGCTAACGCCATATGAATATCTTTGAGCATGTCTTACCCGTCACCTTTACCCGTTAGCGGCTCATTGTACTCCGGCAGCTTCCAGCGCTTCGATCCGACCCGCCAGAAACTCTTGCTCGGTACCGTTTCGGGCTAGCGCCAACGCAAGGCGGTAACTTTTACACGCAGCGTCACTTTGACCGCTGCGCAGCAACAACCCCGCCTTGGCGCTGTGAAAGAGATGATGACGCATCATCGCCTGGGATGTGTTCATCAACTCGAGCACCTCGAGCCCGGCGTCAGCGCCGTCAGCCATGCCAATGGCAACGGCCCGATTCAACCGGACAACGGGTGTATCCTGGACTTTGAGTAACCCATCATAGAGCGCTCGGATTTCCTGCCAATCCGTCGCTTGCGGACTCGCTGCATTCGCATGAATTGCAGCAATGGCGGCCTGCAGCTGGAAAGCCCCCGGAGGTTGTCGGGCCAGCAGTGCTTTCTCTAGAAGCAACGTACCTTCGGTAATCGCACGGCGATCCCATAGAGCGCGATCCTGATCTTCCAACAGCACTAACTTACCTGCCGCATTGACGCGGGCTTTGCTTCTGGAATGTTGGAGCAGCATGAGGCTCAGCAGGCTCAGTGCCTCCGCATGCCCTCTCACCAATCGATTCAACTGACGCGTCATTTGAATGGCAATCTGACATAATTCGAAACGTATCAGTGCTTCACCCGCAGTAGCCGAATAGCCTTCGTTGAACACTAAATAAAAAACGGTCAACACACCTCGCAGGCGACGAGGCAGGTCCCGGGATCCAGGAACGGCGTAAGGGATTCCAGCCTGCTTGATCTTGCGTTTCGCACGCACCAACCGCTGTTCCATGGTCTTCTCACTGACGAGGAACGCTCGAGCAACCTGGGTAAGGCTCATATCCACCACGGTTCGAAGTGTCAGTGCGATCTGAGCTTCGAGATTGAGACTGGGATGGCAACAAGTGAATATCAAGCGCATGAGGTCGTCGTTGAAAACGTCGAGCTCATCGCCTACTTCCTCATTGTGCATCAGCAACCCAACCGCCCGATCATGAATCTGCTTACGCCGCAACACGTCGATCGCACAACGTCTGGCAACGGTGGTCAACCACGCTGCCGGCACGTCCGGGATGCCATCCACCGCCCAGCTTTTCACCGCCCGCAACAGCGCTTCCTGCAAGCTGTCTTCGGCAAGATCAAAATCCCCAAGCTCGCGAATCAGCCGTGCGCGCACCCGGGGAGTTTCGGTCTTGACGATGGCTGTTAGCCGTTCGTTAGCCATCCATCTCCATGATCGGCCGAACCTCGACCGAGCCGTGTTCCGAGGCGGGAATCTCCGCAGCGTAGCCAAGTGCCTGATCGAGGCTCTCGCAGTTGAGAATGTAGTAGCCACCAAGCTGCTCCGTGGTTTCCGCAAACGGTCCGTCCACGTTGGCCACTTCACCCCCATTAACTCGAACTGTCGTTGCCGTTTCGGTTCCCAGTAGCGGATCTCCGGCTTCAAAAACACCGTCCTCTCGCACCTTCTGGGTAAAGGCGGAGTAGCGTTGAAAATTAGCCCCCTGTTCTTCTTCCGTTCGTTGGGACGCCAGCGCCTCGTTTTCGTATATCAACAACATGTACCGCATGGTCAACTCCTCCGGTTGGTCTGAGTAATTTATCGTCCGCGACGACGAATCTGCCATCACGGTCGTAAACGTCGTCTTTACCTTGACGAACAACCCAGGGTTCAGCCGACAGGTTATACTCACTTAAAGGTCTGACGGATGCCATCTCATGGAAGGCCCCACTTCACACATCTACTTCTCCCAGCGTCTGCGCCTGCATTATGTCGACTGGGGAAACGATGGCGCACCACCGATGTTGCTGGTGCACGGGGGTCGGGATCATTGTCGCAACTGGGATTGGGTTGCGGAACGCTTACGTGACGACTACCACATCATCGCTCCGGATCTGCGCGGCCACGGAGATTCACAGTGGATAATAGGCGGCAGTTACAACCAGATCGATTACGTTTATGACATCGCACAACTGCTCAACCAGAAGAAAATGACGCCGGTCACCATCATTGGTCATTCACTCGGTGGTTCCATCTCACTGCTCTACACCGGCCTCTTTCCGGACACCGTGACAAAGCTCGTGTCCATCGAAGGAATGGGACCTCCTCCCGAAATGATGAAGGAACGCATCGAACAACCGATGGAAGATCGCCTGCAGCTCTGGGTCAAGGAGCTACGCAAACTTTCCGGACGCATCCCCAGGCGCTATCCAAGCCTCGAAGAAGCCTACGAACGCATGCAAAAAGAGAACCCGCATCTCACGGAAGATCAAGCGCGGCACCTCACCATACACGGAAGCAATCAGAACGAAGACGGCTCCTACAGCTGGAAGTTCGACAACTATGTCCGCAACTTCCCGCCGATTGGACTCGATTTCGAAGACCAGTACGGCCTCTACAAACGCATCAGTTGCCCGACGCTCCTGATCCGGGGCACCGAGTCCTGGGCAACCGATCCTGAGAAAGACGGTCGCGCAAAAACCTTCCAGGACGTGCAGGTGGCCAGCATCGAAGACGCCGGGCACTGGGTCCATCATGACCAGCTCGACATCTTCATCACTCTGGTCAAAGACTTCCTGGCCGCGTGATCGTAGTTTGAGCGGGCGCGCACAAAAGCTCCACGCGACGCCCTGGCAGGGAGTGTTTTACCTCACCGGTGGTGGATCCGAATTTCTATCCGAACTGCTCACCACTGCGGGTGCTTCCAAAACGGTACTCGAGGCCCGTGTGCCCTATGCGCCAGACGCGCTAGAGGAATTGTTGGGTCAGATACCCGAGCAGGCTTGTTCCGACGGTACCGCTCGCTCGCTTGCCAT
>SMWK01000204.1 GCA_004356895.1 Gammaproteobacteria bacterium | reverse complement strand
GTCTCGATACCGTCCAGCTTGGACAGTCTTCGGCAACCGAGCCGCCGCTTTGGTCACCCTGTCTGGCCTCTCAACTGGCACCCCGTAACTGGCGAGCATTGTTTCTGCCGCGTGCGCAGCGCCCCTTGTTCTCGAGACGATCTCGCTCACGAATCCAGTGAGACCGCGCCGATCCTCACCGACGATGGTGACCGCAACGGTGTCTCCATTGCGTCCATCCAATGGGGCTTCAATGAGCGAAATACGCCCCTTGTAATCGGGGCTCAGTGACTCGACGTAGGGGTAACGCGTGTGAGAACAAAGTTCCCCGACCAACGCAGTGGATGAATACTCAATCACCCTGAGCACCCGGGCTTCGTCCCCCTGTATTCGGGCCGCAACTTTATCCCCCGCACGCAAGCGAAAGCGACGCCCCCTTGCTACCGATACCCCGCGGAACGTCAGCCGTCTGGCACGTCCTTCCAGTATGCCTACCTCGCCCCCCGTTGTATCCGTTAGATGATACCAACCTTGATGGTCCTGGTGGATCTCGCCGTTGCGCTCGAGGCCCCGGAGGAGTAATCGCAGCGCCTTCTTGGATCCTCTCTTGGCAAAACGCTCCACAAATTCATGCCAACCCACGGGTTTGGGACTTCGTTTAAGCAAATCAAGCAACTCACGCGCGGTCGCCCGGCTTGAAGTGTTGAGTGGTTTGGTTTTACGGACCATTTGATTGACAACTACTACGGCTCTTCAGTAAATTTGCGCGCCCGCTTCATGCCGAGGTGGTGAAATTGGTAGACACGCTAGCTTCAGGTGCTAGTGGGGGCAACCCCGTGGAGGTTCAAGTCCTCTCCTCGGCACCAACATTTATACACGATTCAGAGTCTGGCCCGCGGGTTATCTTAGTCCCTCTCGTAACGCTCGAGATACGCCCCACGATCACTGCCATTGTTCTTCTAGGACTCTATGCTCGTAACGGCCACCTGCGACGCTCTTCTAATGACGCTCCCACACGCCATGTCCTGGCATTCCACGGTTTTCTTCGGAAACGATCGCGCATCTCTGCTTCTAGTGTTTCTGTGACTTGAATCACATCTTGGCTCAATGGGTACTCATAAGCTGTCGAAAGCTAATGGACGAGCATGGATGTCCTTTAATCAAATGGTGTCCGCAAGTTTGTTGTATTTTGCAAGGAGAGACCAGGCACATTTACGTGACTCTGTAGCGCCTGCTGATCCCATCAGCTTCCCAGATTACGCCGGCATCATCTTGCGAGTTCTCGTAACGTGCGCATGTTTGTTTATGATCGGTTGTTCCCTTATACCACGTACGGTGCCGAGAGAACCGGCGCCAGTCTCAGTATCGAAACCAGTTGGTACCTCAGTTACAAAACCACAGCCACCAATACCGCAACCCGTAGCCGTGGTTGTCGGTAATAAGTTGTCTAACACCCTGCTCGAACTTACCGACTCGTTGGCCGAGCATATGGTACAGCCATACCAGATCTTTGAAGTCGGAGGCACCTCTACCGAATCCTTGCTCGACAACCTCAGAGAAATGAACCCCACGACTGTCGTCGCGATAGGTCAACTGGCACTGGAGTTTGTTGCTCAACTCAAAGATGTGGACGTAATTTACGCCCAGGTTTTCAACCCACCGGCTGGGCACCGCGGCGTGGCACCGATTCCACCCTTCGACATGCAACTCACATACTGGCAGGAAATCTCCTCACAACTAAAGCGTATAGGTGTGTTGGGTAGTGCCGCGATGCGCGACGTCATCGACTCGTTGGAGAGCGCAGCAGCGGAGAAGAACATCAAGCTCATACGTCGAGAAGTAACGTCCGATAAAGAAACCCTGCAGGTGTTTCGAGCGATGGTTCCCTACATCGATGGATTTGTGTTCCTCCCTGATGAGTCCGTACTAAGCCCGGATGTCATCCGCCGCATCATCGTGCACGGTTCGCGAAATAATCTGCAGATTCTCGTTTACAGCCCATACATGTTTGACCTCGGCGCTTATCTGTACATCAGCGCCGAGCAAAACGATGTTGCCGAGCAGATTATCGTCTTGCTCGAAGAGCACGACACTAGTACGCGTGCATTGACCACCATGCGCGTGCAAGTAAAAACAAAGGTTCTGCCAGATGAAGCCGGCTGAAAAGAAACAGGCAACCCACCGTACGCTCGTTCACGAAATGCTCATCGTGCAGCTTTCGTTTGCAGCCTTTGTCGGGGTGATTGCTATCGGTTGTGTATGGTGGGTGGTGAGCTGGGTGGTACGAGACAACCTCGATGATTGGGCTCAACGCTGGATCGTGGAGATGGAGTCTCTCGGCACTGGTCTGTATTTGGACGAAACCGATGAGCGTTTTCTGGAACTGGAGAACTATCTAGCTCGTTTTCCGGAAATACTTTATGTGCGTTATTACGACTCAGACGGACGGATCCTCTACATAGAGCAGGCAGCAGACGATGCCACCGCTTACCCTGAACTCACTCAAGCGGACTTTCTGATCCTCATTGAGAACCCCAAGGTCCACAACGTGGATACGCGCTATGAACCGCTGGTTCGAATCAGCCAAGCGGTGGTGACCGAGGCGATCGTTACGATTGATCTTTTCAACGCAGATTCGATGAATGAACTCGAAACAAAAACGTCTGTGGTTGGATACGTCGAGCTCGGTCTCGACTACGACCGTTACGATAGAGAAATACTCGGCAGTGTCGCATTTGGCAGCATATTCGTATTGTTGGCTTTCCTGGCAATGGCGGTAATCGGGCGCATCGCGTTAAAGCGGGCTGTTCAGCCGCTAATCGACATTCAAAGCCCATTGGAAGACATGGCGAAGGGTAATCTGGACATTCAAGTTCCTGATTCACCGCACAGAGAGATTGCGAATATAGGAAACGCGCTCAAGACGGCCATCAGCCGGATTCAGGAACGAGATAGAAATTTGCGCAGGCTGGCAAACCATGACGCACTCACCGACCTACCCAACCGAAACCATCTAATCGACGAGTTGCAGGACCGCATGGAGCAACTTGTCACTGAAAGGTGCTCTGGCGCTTTGCTTTTCATAGATCTGGATAAATTCAAGTACGTTAACGACAGTTATGGTCACGCGACCGGCGATGCCGTGCTTATTCAGGTCGCCGCACGTCTTCGCCAGTTTGTTCGCAAAGACGACCTTGTCGCCCGCTACAGCGGTGACGAGTTCGTCATCTTCATTGCCGGAGTGACTGCTGATCGAGCAGATGATATCGCTCGTAAGTTAATCCAGGATTTGCGTGAATATCCGCTTTCTCACAGCGCGCAATCTTTCAGCGTCGGTTGCAGTGTCGGGATAACAGTGGCCCCTTATCCACCGATCTTCACACCCGAAGAACTGATCTCTCAGGCCGACTTAGCCTGCCGGCAAGCCAAAACCAACGGACGCAAACGCACCAGCCACTTCAAGGCCGACGAACGCCAGCTGGATTCCATAAAGAGCGATCTCGACTGGCAGCAGAAGCTGGAACGGGCAATACAGCACGATGAATTGGTCCTGGAATACCAACCGATCATGAAGCTGTCGAACGAAACCATCAACAACTACGAAGTGCTTGTGCGTCTTCAAGAGGACGGCAAACTGCACTATCCCTCAGCATTTCTCTCCGCGGCAGTGCGATTCGGCATCATGCAGGATGTAGATCGCTGGGTGATCGCAAACGCGCTATCCCAATTGGCTGAAATACGCCAACAGCATCCAAATATCGTTTTCAACATCAATATTACGGGCGATTCATTTGGCGATGGCACGCTGCCACAATTCATCACCGAGACGCTTGAACGTAACAACCTTCCTGCCTCATCGATCATCCTTGAGATCACGGAACAGGTCGCGATCGGCAGTGTCTCCCAAGCGATTCCTCAAATCACCCAGCTCGTCGAACAGGGTTGCGAGTTCGCCGTCGATGATTTTGGCACGGGATACAGCTCACTCAGCTATCTGAAAAAACTGCCGGTGCAATATATCAAGATCGATGGGGCGTTTATCCACAGACTCACCGAGGACAAAGCCGACCAAACCATCGTCAAAGCAGTCAGCGACATCGCGCACCTGCTCGGCAAAAGCACAGTTGCTGAATATATAGAAGACGAGAAGACCCTGAATCTCGTGCGCAAACTCGGTGTCGATTATGCGCAGGGGTTTTTTATCGGTAAACCTACCCTCACCCCCTGGTCGAATTTACCCACTAGAAGCCAGGTAGTGCAGCTTCCTAAGAGGGCGTGACATACGGAGTCGTATTGGTTATTGGGGTTCCACCGGCGGATCGCCAGAGTCTTCTTGATAATTTACGTTACGTTCGGCTTCGATGAACACCCGTTGGATCGCCGGGTCCAACCGCTTCACCGCGTCGTTGATCTCGGTGACTGCGCCTTCGAGCTCTGAAGAATCGATGCCGTCCACGAAATCGACACTGATGGTAACGATAATGTATGCCGGTCCCATGTGTAAGGTGGCCACCTCGTTGATGGACACGATCCGCTCATCCGCCTCCAACACCCCCCTTATCGCGGCGACCGTCTCTGGTACTGCGCTCTCGCCGATCAACAGGCTTTTGCTCTCATAGGCAAGCCAGGCCGCCGTAATACCAAGGATGACGCCAATGAGCATCGACGCGGCGCCATCAAAAAAGGGATTACCGGTAAGCTGATATAAACCCAAACCGACCATCGCGACGAGCAAACCCAGCATCGCGGCCGTGTCTTCGAACACCACCACGAATATGGTTGGGTCTTTGCCCTGCCGCACGGCTTCGAAAAAGCCGAGACTGCCTTTGTGTCGGCCGAATTCGCGCAAGGCAATCATGAGAGCCCCACCCTCGAAAACCATCGCGATCCCTAATACCGCGAAGTTCAAACCGATGTTGCTGATGGGTTCCGGGTGGCCGAGACGCTGCCAGCCCTGGTAGAGCGAGATACCCGACCCGAGGGCAAAAATCAGCATGGCGACCACAAAACTCCAGAAATAGATTTCCTTGCCGTGGCCGAATGGAAACTGCTCGTCCGCGGGACGCTCGGCTGCCTTCAATCCATAAAGTAGAAGTATCTGGTTGCCCGTATCCACCAGCGAGTGAATGGCTTCGGAAAACATGGCGGAGCTGCCACTGACACCCGCGGCAAAGAATTTTGTCACCGCAATGAGGGTGTTCCCTGCGAGAGCTGCATAGATCGCCTTTTTTGATGAACCCGCCACGTCTGTTTAT
>SMWK01000203.1 GCA_004356895.1 Gammaproteobacteria bacterium | reverse complement strand
CGCCGGATCGGTTGCAGGTCTCGTTTCTCATGAGCGCACCCTCCCTGGCAAAATGTCCGCAACCAACGGGTGCGGAGGTCGCCTTCGCGGGACGTTCTAACTCGGGTAAATCCAGCGTTCTCAATCGACTGACGGGTAATCGACATACGGCAAGGGTCAGCAAGACGCCCGGCCGCACTCAGTTACTGAATTTTTTCGACGTGCAGGACGGTGGTCGCGTCGTGGATCTACCTGGCTACGGATACGCCAAGGCTGGCCGTAAAGCTCAGCAGAAATGGCAGAGTGCCGTTAACGAATACCTCTCTTATCGCGACAATCTCACCGCTGTTGTATTAGTGACGGATATCCGCCACCCCAATCAACCCTATGACAGCGAACTCATCAACTGGAGCGCAGAATCGGAACTGCCTCTGTTGGTCCTGCTCAACAAGGCAGACAAGCTAAAACAAAGCGCACGGATTAGCGCGTTGCAATACGTCCGCAAGACGGTGAAGTGTTTTCCCCACGTCAACGTGATGTGTTTTTCGGCATTCTCCGGGTTAGGCCAGACAGAAGTGCTGGCAACAATCCATGGGTGGCTCAAATAGCAGTAGCGAACTATTTCTGGAAGGACGCTAGTGAGCCTCGTCCCAGTTGTCACCCACCCCCACATCGACGACGAGCGGCACCGTCAGTTCCGCCGCACCTTCCATGAGACTCGTTACCACACTGGATAATTCAGTCACTTGATCCTCCACCACCTCGAACACGAGCTCGTCATGAACCTGCATGATCATCTTCGCGTTGATTGAACTCTCAGCCAGCCAGGCGTCCACGGTGAGCATCGCACGTTTAATCACGTCTGCCGCCGAACCCTGCATTGGTGCGTTGATGGCAGCGCGCTCCGCCGCTTGACGGCGTTGCATGTGGCGAGCGTTGATCTCTGGAAGATATAACCTTCTCCCGAATACCGTCTCTACATAACCCTGATCGTGAGCTATCGCCCGCGTTGTTTCCATGTACCTACGGACCCCGGGGTAGCGCTCGAAGTAACGATCTATGTATTCCTGAGCCACCGCTCGGGAGATATGGAGCTGACGGGCAAGGCCAAAAGCGGACATACCATAGATCAGTCCGAAATTAATCGCCTTCGCGTTCCTGCGCTGCTCGCTTGAAACCTCATCCAGCGAGCATCCGAAGACTTCAGCAGCCGTCGCGGTGTGTATGTCCAGTTCAGCGGCGAACGCCGCAAGCAATCCAGCGTCGTCCGAAAGATGCGCCATGATTCGCAGCTCGATCTGCGAATAATCCGCAGCCACCAGCTTGCTCCCTGGTGGCGCGACAAACGCCTGGCGGATACGGCGCCCTTCTTCCGAGCGGATCGGGATATTCTGCAGGTTGGGATCTGTTGACGATAACCGACCAGTCGCTGCAACCGCCTGGCGATAGGATGTGTGGATCCTCCCCGTTTTCTGGTTGATCTCAAGTGGCAGCTTGTCGGTATAGGTGGACTTTAGTTTTGCGAGACTGCGATATTCGATAATGGTGCGAGGCAGCTCAAAGTCTATCGCCAGGTCCTGAAGCACTGGTTCAGCCGTGGATGGTTTACCTTTTGGCGTCTTCTTGAGTACCGGTAGTTCGAGTTTCTCGTATAGGATCGCCTGGAGTTGTTTGGTGGAATCCAGGTTGAACTCCTCCCCCGCAAGAACCCACGCCTGTTCTTTCAGCGCACCTATCCGAATGTCGAGCTCCCGACTTTGCTCCTTGAGCAAACCGCCATCCACCAGCGTGCCTTGTCTCTCCATGCGCGAGAGAACGGGCACCAGTGGCAGTTCGATGTCCTTAAAAACCGCAACGAGCGCGTCGATTTTGGTGAGTTCAGACCACAATTTCTGATGCAGTTGGAGCGTGACGTCTGCTTCTTCTGCCGCAAATTCCACAGCCTCATCGACGGGAATCTCATTGAAGGTCAGTTGTTTGGCGCCTTTACCTGCAATGGCCTCGTAGCGGATCGTTTTCTGGCCGAGGTACTTCTCGGCGAGCGCCTCGGTGTTGTGACGATTCCCGACGCTGTCAAGTACATAGGATTCCAACATCGTGTCGTAGCCAATCCCTTTGAGCTCAATGTCATATCGTGCCAGCACGCTCAGGTCATATTTGCTGTTCTGCGCAACCTTGATGGTGCCGGGGTCCTCCAGAAGCGGTTTGAGTACCTCGAGTACCTCGCTTAAGGAAAGCTGCGAGGGGGCGCCGACGTAGTCGTGGCCCACCGGCACATAGGCCGCCTCTCCGGCCTCGGCAGAAAAAGAAAATCCCACGAGATCCGCGTTCATGTAGTCGTCGCTAGACGTCTTCACAGCAAACGCAAAAAGCTCGGCAGATGCCAAACGCTGCACCCACTTAGCGAGGTCGGCAATATTATCCACGCAGTGATAGTTGCGCTCGGCTGTTGCCGTTCTCGGCTGCGATTCACCCTCACCCGAGCCTGCTACCTCATCGAGCCAGGCTTTGAATTCGAACGTGGTGTACAGGTCTTGCAATTGAGCAGTATTCGGCCGCGGCGTCTTGAGATCGTCGATGCCGACCTCTAACGGCACATCACACTTTATTGTGGTGAGCTCACGAGACAGCGGTAGCTGCTCCAGGGCGTCGCGTAGATTCTCTCCAACCTTACCTTTTATCAGCGGTGCATTGGCGATGACCTCATCGAGGCTACCGTACGTGTTGAGCCATTTAGCAGCAGTTTTTGGTCCCACTTTCGCCACCCCGGGAATGTTGTCCACGGAGTCTCCCATCAGCGCAAGGTAGTCGATGATCAACTCTGGCGGGACCCCAAACTTCGCAACGACTCCATCACGATCCATCGGTGTGTCACTCATCGTGTTCACGAGCGTCACATGATCCGAGACGAGCTGCGCCATGTCCTTGTCGCCAGTGGAAATGATCGTCCGACGCTTGGCAATTGTTGCTTCGGTTGCGAGCGTACCGATGACGTCGTCCGCCTCAACACCGGGCACGGCGAGCAACGGCAGACCGATGGCTCGAATGATGTCGTGAATGGGTTGGATCTGCTCGCGCAGATCAACGGGCATCGGCGGGCGGTTGGCTTTGTATTGTGCAAAGAGGTCGTCGCGAAACGTTTTGCCAGGCGCGTCGAATACCACGGCGATGGGGCTGCCAACATAATCTTTTGCGAGCTTACGCAGCATGCTGATGACTCCCCGGATCGCACCGGTCGGTCTGCCGTCGGTGGTTCTGAGCTCCGGAAGCGCGAAGTAAGCGCGAAACAGATATGACGAACCATCGACAAGTATTAATGGCAGGTCGGTTTCAGGTTCCGCTTCCTGGCCTTTTTTCGTTACCATTTCCAACCAGATTCCTTCACCATTCTGTTGTTATGTGGCTTTTGAACTCGACACTATTACAGCAGGCTTTTCGGCATGCAAACCCGGTCTGTAGCGGCGCCGGTTGCCCCAGGAAATTGCCCGTCTGGACAATGTTTCTTTGCGGCATGGTATCTGCCCTGCTCTGTACCCACAGCGCGCTTGCGGCACCTGCATCGCCGCTCGAAGACCTCAAAGGCCCGGATGTCACTATCATTGTCGGTGAGGCGCGCACCGTTTACGAGTTCCGCCAGAATGGTGAACTGCGCATGGTAAAGATCGTGCCGAAATGGGGTAAACCATATTATCTGGTACCGCGCGATCGCACGACCGGGTTCGGCAATCTCGAACGAGCAGAGACGCTGTTGCCCAGTTGGGTCATCATTGAGTTTTAGCAGTCTGCGCGGCAGAAAAGATTATTCATGAACAAACTACTGCGATCGCCAATAACGAGTTTGTCATGAACGCCGTCACTCAACTCGATGTGCTCCATCTCGAGCAGACCATTGCCCGTTATGACATCGGCGAGCTGATTCGCTACTGGCCCGCGACCAATGGAATCGAAAACAGCAACTATTTCCTGCGCTTGAGCCGGGAAAATTCCGAACGCGAGTATGTGCTCACTATCGTTGAACAGCCTTCTCATTCAGGGGCCGCATACGTATCTTTGCTGGATGCCTGCTTCGAAGCCGGGCTACCGGTAGCCAGTGTGATCCGTAACGCCGAAGGCAACCCATATGACGAACTGGCGGGCAAGCCGGTGTTATTGGCACGGCGGCTGGCCGGTAGGCACCCACATAACCCAATCGTGAAACAGATAGAAGCACTGGCACGTTTTACCGCGCGTTTCCATCTTGCGACCGCAAGATTGGAATTTCCGGTACCCGATTACCCACGCGATGCCGACTGGCTCCTCGATAAACTTGCCATCACCGAGGGCCGCCTGCCTTATACGAGCTACCGTTTGCTGGCAGATACCGTGGCTCGCGTAGCATCGCTGTTAACACGCCGCGATGTTAGGGGGTTGCCCAAAGGGGTCATTCACGGCGATCTTTTTCGCGACAACGTGTTGTTCAACGAACGGGGGTTAAATGGTGTGCTCGATTTCCATCATGCCGCCACCGGTTATCTCATCTACGATCTCGCGGTAATCGCCAATGATTGGTGTACCGATGCCAACGGCACGCTGGATCCTGAACGAACAGTGGCGCTAATGCGCGCCTACAACAGGCTCCGTCCACTCACCCGACACGAACTCTGGTTTTTTCCGAGCTTCACCCTCTATGCCGCGGTTGCGTTCTGGCTATCCAGGCTTTCGGTGGCCCTGCAGGCACAGAGCGCTGGCAACCTGCGATTCAACAATCCGGAAGAGTTTCAGCGCATCGTGCAGCAGCATTCTGCTCACTCGTTCTATCTCGACGAACGGCTACTGAACTTCGAGTAATACAACGGCAAACCAGTTACGCTCGTCCGTCCAGACGGACCTGACAGCAAACCCGGCGGACTCGGCAAGCGCCTGGAATTCTTCGAGATGGTACTTGTAGGAATTTTCGGTGTGGATGGTTTCATCCCGGGCGAACTCGACGATTTCCGTGCCCAGGGTGACTTGTTGAGCTTTGCGGCTACGCAGATACATTTGCACGCAGCCGAGGTCCTCGTTGTAGACCGCTTCATGGGTAAATTCATCAATCGCAAAATTGGCACCCAGCGCATCATTGAGATGTTTTAGCAGGTTCAGGTTAAATTCCGCCGTGATCCCTTGAGAATCGTCGTACGCAGCCTCCAGGATTTCTGGAGCCTTTTTCCGGTCGACGCCGATGATCAGCTGGGCTCCCGGACCGAGATTGCGGGCGATATTCGATAGAAATGTCACCGCGTCCGCTGGATCGAAGTTGCCAATACTCGATCCTGGGAAAAAACCAACCCGGTTCCAACCATTAGCAATCTCCGGCAATTCGAAAGGTTGGGTGAAATCCGCGCAGATCGGATAGACGCTCAACCCGGGAAAATCGCGATGCAGGGCTCTCGCGTTGTTCCGCAGATGGTCTTTGGAAATATCCACGGGCATGTAAGCTTCCATGTGCACCGTTTCCAATAACTTGCGAATCTTCTGACTGGATCCGCTGCCGTACTCCACTACACAGGTTCCGTCCCCGATAACGGCCGCTATATCATCACCATATCTGTCGAAGACGTTCATCTCCGTTCGCGTCAGGTAGTACTCGGGAAGTTCGGTGATGGATTCGAAAAGTGCCGAACCCTGCTCGTCGTAGAAGTACTTTGGCGCGATCCGCTTTTCTTGCGCGCGTAACCCGGCGACGATCTCCTGATGCATGTCTTGCCTGGCGGGCTTGAGATCGAAGAACTGATAATCGCCAAGGACCATTTTGTTAGAGGTCATGGGCCAGTCTTATACCGCTGAATTGCCAACGGTCCTGGGGATAGAAAAAATTGCGATAGCTCGCTCGAACGTGGTTGCACGGGGTAACGCAGGAACCACCTCGCAACACCAACTGATTGCTCATGAATTTGCCGTTGTATTCGCCGAGGGTACCTGCGGGTGGGCGATAACCTGGATACGGTGTGTAGGGACTGGCCGTCCACTCCCACACGTCACCAAAAAGTTGCGTGCAGGTCCTTTGCAAACGGGTGCCAACGGCGGGTCGTGATGGCAACGGATGCAGGGTGTGAGTCTCAACAAAGTTGCCCTCCTCATTGTCATCTGGTGTGATACCGACCGTTCGTTCGTCCTTTTCTTTACGTTGGCGCAACTGGCTCTTGTGGACCTCTCGCTCAACTTGGGCAGCTGTTTCCCATTCCTGCTCCGTTGCTAGTCGGTAGCCGGCCCAGCGAGCATAGGCATCGGCTTCGTAATAACACACATGCGTCACCGGTGCGGCCATCTCGAGCTTTGCGAGCCCGCCCAGTCGATACTCGAGCCACTTTTCATCCGCTTTCAGCCAGTACAGTGGGGTGCACAATAAGTCATGTTGCACGACAGATCGGCGCTGCAACAGCCAGTTCCAGCCATCGCTCAGCCAGAGCTCTGGACGCTGGTAACCGGCGTCCTCGATGAACTCCAAATACTCGGCGTTCGTCACCACCCGGTCTGCCAGAGCAAAAGGGCCAACAAGCACCTCGTGACGAGGCAATTCGTTGTCGAAACAGAAACCCCCGTCGGCACCAATCCATACCTTTGCCTTTGCGGTAGAGAAGGAACTGAATGTGAGGTTGGTGGTTTCCGCACTTATCCGCGATACCGCAAGGTCATCACGGTAAGCCGGATAAAGCGGGTTGTGGCCCAGGTTGTACTTCACGTCGGTTAACAACAGCTCTTGATGCTGTTGCTCATGGTTGAGTCCCAGCTCAATACGCCCAGCCACTTGCGCATCTGTCGAACTCAACAGGCTCTGCATTGCGTCGTCCACATAGCGGCGGTATGCATAGATTTCAAGAACGGTGGGACGTGAGAGCGATCCCCGCCGTTGCCGCGGGAAGGGATCACCCACGCCGTTGTAATAGGAGTTGTACAGATATTCAAAGCGGGGATGGAAAACCTTGTAACCAGGCTGGAACGGTTTGAGCAAAAAGGTTTCAAAAAACCAACTCGTGTGGGCAAGGTGCCATTTTGGCGGGCTTGCGTCGTCCATGGGTTGCACGCCAAAATCTTCGACCGCAAGTGGCTCACACAATGTTTCGCTCTGCGCGCGAACACGAGCAAATTCAGTAGTCAGGTCCTGTTCCCGGGCATACTCGACTTCGATATCAAGCTCCCTACCTGTGTGACTGTCCATTACCCCCTCGAACACCCCCCTATATTCCTTTTTGCCGCCCCCCAGCCAGACTAGAAAGATGCCGCCAGCGAGCGATAAGTGAGCACCACGGTATCAACCTGATGGGGCATCTTGATGAAGCCATGATAGTGACCCATGGGATTGACGATGACGATGTGTGTCGAGTGGGTGACCTGGTAACTCTCTTCTGCGCCGGGCAGCTTAGCAAACGCAACGTGGAGCTGCCGTGCCAACCGCGCAAGATCACCCGACTCGCCCCCAACGCCGATGAAGTTTGCCGAAAAGGCGCTCACATACCTGCCTAACGTTGCGATGTCGTCCCGTTCCGGGTCCACCGTAATGAGCACCCCCTTAAAGCCACTCTCATATTCCGAGTTGCCCTGATTTATTAGACGTTCGGCCTGAGCCAACACCGACAGGGTGGTCGGGCATATATCCGGACAATTTGTGAAACCGAAAAATATGAAAGACCAGCTTCCCACCAGATCCGCCAGTTCGAACGGCTCGCCGTTATGCGCCAAGAGCGAAAACGGAGCGATTTCCCTGGGACGCGGAAACACGGTCACGTCCCGTTCACGCAACTGCTCTAGGGATAACGGGGGTGTACGAGTGACGCTGTAAACGAGCATCCCCAATACGATGACGACGAAGGCCAGACAAAGCGATACGGTTTTTTGCAACCCGGTCATCAGTTCACCAACCGCCTGTTTATTAACACTTAAGTTGTGAGTTCGAACAACGGCATTACACCCCCGGCGACCACAAAATAATGGTCGATCAGCAAAACGGCAAACAGCGCCATCAGGTAAATAATGGAGTATTTGAAGGTCTCTATGGGCGCCCGCGGATTCTTATTTATGAGCAACACGACAGCCCAATACACGAACCCCGCTCCCAGACCGATCGCGCCCGCGAGATAAAGCCAACCGCTCATGCCGATAACAAACGGCAGCAGGCTGACGACCAGTAGAATCAGGGTGTAGTAGAAGATGTGCAACCGTGTGTAGGCCTCACCGTGCGTAACCGGCAACATGGGTACGTCGACCGAGGCGTACTCCTCCTTGCGGTCCAGGGCCAACGCCCAGAAGTGCGGCGGTGTCCAGGCAAATATGATCAGCACGAGGAGCAGGGCACCCGGCTCCACGCTGTTGGTGACCGCGGCCCAACCGAACAACGGGGGTGCTGCGCCGAAGAGCCCGCCAATGACAATGTTCTGTGGCGTCGCACGTTTGAGAAAGAGGGTATAGATGATTCCATAGCCCACCCACGAGCCAAGATTCAGCCACGCGGTAAGCGGATTCACCAGAAAGTACAACAACAACATGCCGAGAACACCCAACACCATTGAGAAGGCAAGGCCCTGAGCGGTACCTATCCTGCCCATGGCAACCGGGCGAGCCTGAGTACGTGCCATACGGGCATCGATTTGTGCATCAGCGATGTGATTGACTGCTGCAGCCGAGCCAGCGACAAGCCCGATACCGACAAGCCCAAAGACAATAACGTCCAGGGGCACCATGCCCGGCACTGCCAGGAACATACCAGCCAGAGCACACAACAACATGAGCAGCACCACTCTGGGTTTGCACATCTCCAAATAGTCGCGCCAGCTGGCGACCGGTACTGTCAACTCACTCAACGACCCGCTCCTCCCGAAAAGCGCGATAGCTTACAGTAACCATCGCGAGCAACAATAGTGCCCCTACCGCGTTGTGTAAGGTGGCAACGCCGAGCGGCAACAACCAGATAACATTTCCTACGCCTAAGAAGATCTGCCCGGCCAGTATGACAGCCAACGGCCAACCGAGCACGGAACCGGAACGAATTAGCCGGAAGGTCAACGCACCAACGACGATCAACACGAACACAGCGCCGAGGCGGTGACCTACCTGAATGGCCACGCGAGCCTCACTGTCTAACAGTCCACCCAGATAGTTTGGTCCGACGGACTGCAAAAAGTTGAAACCGGCCGCGATATTCATCTGTGGCCACAACGATCCGCGACAGGTCGGAAAGTCCGCACAGGCGAGCGCCGCATAGTTGGACGTGACCCAGCCACCCAATGCGATCTGCATGATGACCAATCCCAATCCGATCCAGATATGGGGTAATAAACCGCCACGCCCTATGCGCCAACCCCTACCCACACCCAGCCGCAGACACATCAGCCAGAGCAGGCTCAACGTGGCGAACCCCCCCAGTAAGTGTGCTGTGACGACCTGCGGCCAGAGTTTCAAGGTAACTGTCCAGGCTCCAAAAGCGCCCTGGGTTATGACTAAAACGAGCAGAAAGATCGGCAACTTCAAGGGAATGTCTGCCTGCCGGTTCGCGACAACCAGCCCGGCAACGATCAGCACAAAAAGCCCGAGCGTCGTAGCAAAATAGCGGTGGATCATTTCCCACCAGGCTTTGTCTGCTTCCACCGGGGCATCCGGAAACCGCGCTTCGGCTAGCCCCAACTCCTGAGCGGTTTCCGGCACGGTTAGAAACCCGTAACAACCCGGCCAATCAGGGCAACCGAGGCCGGCATCAACCAGGCGCGTAAACGCCCCAAGAACGACAACAACAACTGCCAGGGCAACCCCCGACGCACAAAGGAAAAGCAGACGTTTTCTAACCAATTTGAGAAACCTTCAACAATCTTTTCAAATCATCCAATACCGGACTACCGGCATCAATCAACGGATACCACAGCACGAGGTTACCAATGGGATCCACGATGTAAACACCACGGCTGAGTTTGCTCAGCGACCCCGTTAGCCTGACAAGCTGTGGATACTGCTCATGCAGCCATGCGCTCACTGCAAGCCTGTCAGCCGAGGTCAAAAAAGCACGGCGGATTCGAACCGCATCTTTGTTCAACAACACGTGTAACTGCCGCAGCTGTCTGAGTGCGTGCTGGCACTGTTGCTCGCATGCGCCAGGCTCCACCACCCAAAGCCACCAGACCTCATCAGGCGCAAACCCATGACCCTGCTCGTCTGTGAGTGCCACATCGTCTGCGGTCATGGGTGGCAGGACGAACTGACCTTGATTGGTCGTCCCCCACACCCCCCCGTTGCTCACCACGACAAACAGGCCCCATGCACCCACGAGTGACATTACCGCAACACCAAATAGGAGCATCAGCTGACGGCGACCACGGGTTTGCGATTCAGCCACCACGTTTCAACCCAAAAAACACATACCCAACAATCAGTACGATCGCCAAACCAAACCACTGCGCGGCATAGCCGAGGTGACGCTCTAGGCCTACGCCGGTGTATAACCTCACCGGCTTCATTACCCCTGGCTGTCCCGCCTCCAGACGGATCTCCACGGCTTCGGTATTGTCGAGGGCGGCAGCCATGCGAGCAACGTTCATCCTTTGCACGCGTTTTGGCCAGGTCTCCGGCCACACATCCTCCGCCAACAGTGGAATCAGCCCGAGTTGCGGCCAGACAATTCCGGTAAGGGTCACCGGCCCTTCCACCGACCCAACCTCCGGCAAGTGTTCGCGTACCGGTGGGGCCTGGACCCAACCTCGGTTGACGAGCCAACGTCGACTGTCGTCCGCGAGAAAGCTCGCAATGATCCAGTAACCTGGCCTGCCTTGGACCATCTGATTGTCCAGCAGAAAGTACCGGTTCAACTCGAAGACGCCCTGCAGGCGAACGTGCCGATACTCCATGCCCTCCATTGATTCTGGAACCGCCACGGGTAACATGCCCAGCCGTTCGAAGACGAGTTCCTGGCGATCGCGTTTTTCGTCAGCACGACCAATCTGCCAGAAGCCGAGGCTCGCTAACAATGGTAGAAAAACCGCGACGAACGCCGTCATCTTCCAACCGGGGGACCATCGCTTGGAGTACGCTACTTTTTGCACGTGCGGGTTAGTGTCATGCTGAAGATTCTCATACTCGTTCTTCTGGCGGCTGTAGTAATCAGCCTTTTCAGCGGGTTGGTGTTTCTATTCAGCGATAGCGACCGCAACAACGCCAAGCGGACGTTATACGTTCTGGGATACGGATTACCCTCGCTGCCGCGCTGCTGTTGACCATCTTCTACGGATTCTATTCCGGAGAGCTGGAGTTCGGCAAAAACGCCCCTTGGCACCAACGTCCGTCGGCCGAATCCCTGGACTAGCCAACACCAATCACTCTGGTTAGGAACCAGCTTAGCTACATCACGTAAACGAATATAAACAACCCCGCCCAAACCACATCGACGAAGTGCCAGTACCAGGAAGCTGCTTCAAACCCAAAACAATCGTGCGCCTTAAAGTGGCCACGGGACGCACGCACCAATTGCATCAACAGGATGAATGCCCCTAACGTCACATGGAAGCCGTGAAAGCCTGTAAGAAGGAAAAATGTTGATCCGTAGATACCACTCGAGAGGGTAAGCCCGAGTTCCTGATAGGCTTCGACATACTCTTCCACCTGCAGGAATAGAAAAACGCCAGCCAGCGCCACCGTAATGGCGAGCCAGGCCACAAACTTGGTGCGCGCTTCGGCTTTGATCGCGGTATGCGCAAAGTGCACGGTGACGCTGGAAGTGAGCAGAATCACCGTGTTCCAGAACGGCAGGTAAGAACCCCAGTTCATGATCCCGGGCGAAGCCATGCTGGCGCCTGGATTCTCAAACACACTCGGATCGGGATTATTTACTACCGGCCAGACCGCTTCGAATTCCGGCCACAGATACTCGCCGGTAAACGCTTTGGCGCCCTCGCCACCCAACCAGGCAACCGCGAGATTGCGCGCATAAAACAGCGCGCCGAAAAACGCGGCAAAAAACATCACTTCTGAAAAAATGAACCAACTCATGCCCCATATGTACGAACGCTTGAGCTGCGCGTTGGCAAGGCCCTGCTGATTCTCTTCGACCACCTTGGCAAACCAGACAAACAGCACCACCGCCAGGACGATGGCTCCGGTGTAAACCAACAGGTGGCTCGGTTCGGTTCCTGCCTTGAGATCGTTCAGCAACGTGCCCAATCCGACGACGAGACAAAAAATGCCGAGTGCCGCACCTATCGGATACCAGCTATTGTGTGGGACGTAATAAATGGATTGATCGGGTGGATTACTCATAGCCCGCTACTCCGAGCCTTCGCTTCCGGCAACCGAAACACGCGCCGCGAAGTTCGTCACATCAAACAACTCGTAACTCAAAGAAAGCGTTTGCACGTTTTTCGGTAGCTCTTTCGCGATGATGAATCTCATCGGCATCTCCAGGAGTTCACCGGGTTCCAGTACTTGTTGCTCAAAGCAGAAACACTCTGTTTTGTGGAAGTACTGTGCCGCGCTCGGTGGCACCACTGAGGGCACAGCTTGACCAATCATGCGTCGGTCGGTCGTGTTGCGTACAAAAAAATTCATCTGCCTAAGCTCTCCGGGATGTACCCGCACCCCCCCTTTCTCCGCCCAGAATTCCCAGGGCATACCGGCATTGGTGTTGGTGGTGAAGTTCACCTGAATGAGCCGGCTCTTGTCAGGCTGGACCGTTGCCGGGTCGTATGCGTAGGCGCCACCCGTCCTGCCACCGAGCCCTGTGACTTCACATAACAAATCGTACAACGGCACGAGGGCAAACCCGAAGCCGAACATGCCAACCACGATGAGCGCAAGCTGCCATGCGGTTTTGCCATTGCGTTGCTGAAGTGAGATAGCCGTTGAATCGGCAGCTGGTTTGCGCATTACGAGTGAGCCTCGATCTCTGTCACCCGGGGTGGGTGGGTGAAGGTGTGGTAAGGCGCGGGTGATGGCAGCGTCCACTCGAGACCGTGCGCGCCCTCCCAGACCCGATCCGTTGCCGGCTCTCCGCTCTTGATGGCCTTGATGACCACGTACAAGAACAGCAGCTGCGAGAAGCCGAACACGTATGCGCCGATGCTCGACACCATGTTGAAATCCGCAAACTGCAAGGCGTAGTCGGGTATGCGGCGCGGCATTCCGGCAAGCCCGGAAAAGTGCTGTGGAAAAAAGGTGACATTCACACCCACAAACGACAGCCAGAAATGCAGCTTGCCAAGGCTTTCGTCGTACATCCGTCCGCACCACTTTGGCAGCCAGTAGTAAACGGCGGCAAGGATGGAGAACAGTGAACCCGGCACGAGCACGTAGTGAAAGTGGGCCACCACGAAGTAGGTATCGTGGTATTGATAATCCGCCGGTGCTATGGCGAGCATCAGGCCCGAGAACCCGCCAATGGTGAACAGGACAACAAACGCGATTGCAAACAACATCGGCGTCTCGAACGTCATGGCACCGCGCCACATGGTAGACACCCAGTTGAATACCTTTACCCCGGTAGGCACCGCAATGAGGAGGGTTGCGTACATGAAAAAAAGCTGACCCGCCAGGGGCATGCCAACAGTGAACATATGATGCGCCCATACCGTGAAGGACAGGAACGCGATACTGGCCGTGGCGTACACCATCGAGTCGTAGCCGAACAATGGCTTACGAGCGAAGGTGGGGATGATCTGGGAGATGATCCCGAACGCCGGTAGGATCATGATGTACACCTCCGGATGACCAAAAAACCAGAAGATGTGCTGGAACATGACCGGGTCGCCACCACCCGCGGCGTTGAAGAAACTGGTCCCAAAGTGAATGTCGAACAACATCATCGTCACCAGCCCCGCGAGTACGGGCATGACGGCCAACAGCAGATACGCCGTGATCAGCCAGGTCCACACGAACAGCGGCATCTTCATCAAGGTCATGCCGGGTGCGCGCATGTTCAAGATAGTCGCGATGATGTTGATGCTGCCCATGATCGACGAGGCGCCCATCATGTGTATGCCCAGGATGAAGTAAGTCACGGTGTCCGGTGCATAGGTTGTCGACAGCGGGGCATAGAAAGTCCACCCGAAATTTGGCCCACCACCCTCCATGAAGAGCGTAGAGATCAGCAGCCCAAAAGCCAGCGGCAGAATCCAGAACGATAGGTTGTTCATCCGCGGCAGCGCCATGTCGGGCGCTCCGACCATCATCGGCACCAACCAGTTCGCCAAGCCGACGAAGGCCGGCATGATTGCACCAAAAACCATGATCAGCCCATGGTTGGTTGTCATCTGATTGAAAAACGCCGGCTCGATGAACTGCAGACCCGGTTCAAAAAGCTCGGTACGAATCACCAGCGCCATAGTGCCGCCGATCAGCAACATGATGAAGCTGAACCACAGGTACAGAGTTCCGATGTCTTTGTGGTTGGTCGTCAACAGCCAGCGGGCAATGCCTCGGTCGGGTACCACTTCGTGATGAGCGTCGTGATCGTGGTCCAAGTCCTGCCCGGCTAAGATGATATCGCTCATGGATTACTTAACCTCACCGGCAATCAGGTTGATGACATCGCGGGGTTGCACGACGTCAGCCGCGTCGTTCCCCCAGGCGTGACGTTCGTAATGCACCACCGCAGCAAGCGCTACCGCATCGAGCTGGTTGCCGAAGGCCTGCATGGAAGTTCCGGGTACACCTTCATAAACCAAACGGATGTGCGCATACCTGTCTCCCATTGTTATCGCGCTGCCATCCAAGGCGGGAAATACCGGTGGTACACCTTTGCCGTTCGGCATATGGCAGGTCGCACAGAAAGTGTTGTACACCTGCTCCCCTTCGGCCATCAGTTCATCGGCAGTAAAGGTTTTGGACAATGCTTCTTTGCGCGCTTGTGCTTGTCGAACCTGCTCGCCATACCAGGTGTCGTATTCTTTTTCGGGCAGCACCTCGACAACAATCGGCATGAATCCGTGGTCTTTCCCACACAGTTCTGTGCACTGACCCCGATAGATGCCGGGTTGGTCGACAATCGTCCATAGCTCGTTGAGCATCCCCGGCACCGCATCGCGTTTGATGCCGAAATCCGGCACCCACCAGGCATGGATGACGTCTTCGGCAGTGATTAAGAAACGGACCTTTCGATTAGCGGGGATTCGCAACGGGTTATCCACTTCCAGAAGATAGTTTTCACCTTTAACCGAGCGATTGTGGATCTCATCCGTCGGCGTGGCCAGATTGCTGAAAAAGCCGAAGGTTTCGTTGTAATCCGCGTCGAGATACTTGTATTGCCACTTCCATTGATAACCCCGCACTTCCACGGTCATGTCTTCTCCGCCCGTGTCATACATCTCAATTAAGGCCTGGGAGGCCGGCCAGGCCATCGCAATAAGAATCAACGTCGGAATCATCGTCCAGGCGATTTCAACCGAGGTGCTTTCATGAAATTGAGCGGGTTCAACACCGCGCGACTTACGGTGACGAAGGAGCGACCAGAAAATAGCGCCGAAAACCACGACCCCGATTACGACGCAGATCCAGAAGATCAACATGTGTAATTCGTAGATGGTGTTGCTGATACCGGTGACACCGGAAGTCATATTCAGGCTGTCTGCCCAAGCATTGCCCGCGAGGAGGGCCGCTGTAAGGCCGATACATCGTCCAAGCCAGTTTTTCTTCACCTTTACACCTGTTTTGGCCGCGATCCGCGCCCGGCGAGCTTTCATCTATCGGGGTTACGCCGTAAACGCGCAACCTGACCGCGATTGACACCACGGGTTTCGAGCAAACAACAGTGACTTTCGTTTGACCCCATTAAGACCGTCTGACTTGCCGAGTCCCAACGGCGTGGCGCATTGTAACAACTCAGGTCTATCTCGAGAAAGCGCGTGTAACCAAACCACTGCAAATGTGCTAGCTAAGTTTAGTCGGAATTGACAGATTTGCCGGGGTCGAGAATGCGAATGGGCGTTTTCTTGTTATCCGCTTTCTCGTGATCGGCCTTTTCGATGGTGGAAGAACCAAGTCGGGTACGGGGCTCTGGACTTGCACCCAACGATTGCTCATCGCTGAACCCACACTCGACGCAGCGGCGTCGTTCCTTACCGGGCAGGCCGTCAACCATCTCCACAACGATGCGGTCCATGGTTCGACACCTTGGACAGACGGCTCCCGCGATGAACCTGGGTTTTTCCCGCTTCAACGAGCGCGCTCTCTCATCAGCTCAGTCAACACCTGATCCGTCTCGGGATGAACTCCGCGCCACAAATAAAACGCAGCGGCTGCCTGTTCTACCAGCATACCTAGTCCATCCAGCGCGCGCACCGCACCCGCTTGAGCGGCCCAACGGGTGAAAGGCGTACTGCTTCCATAAACCATGTCGTAACAAACCGCCTGGCGAACAACCGATGCGTCAATGAGATCACCCGTTCCCTGCAGACCTGCCGAGGTACCGTTGATGACCAGGTCATAAAAGCCGGCCACCTCACCCAAACCAACCCCGGTAATCTCGCAGCCCACCTCTGCATATTCCTCCGCCAATCGAACTGCCAGCGTCAGTGCCTTGGAAACCGTGCGGTTGGCAATGACCAGCCGCGCTGGATTTTCGGCGAGTAAACGCCGTATAACGCCCAATACCGCACCCCCGGCACCAAGCAGCAGAACTTGCTTGCCTTGGATCTGCAGCCCCTGGTTGTGTAAGAGGTCTCGTACGAGGCCGATACCGTCGGTGTTGCAGCCAAGGGACTTGCCATCCTCGAGCACCACTGTGTTGACCGCCCCCGCCGCACGGGCTTCGTCGTCAAGCTCATCCACCCAGTCGTGTGCCTGGGTTTTGAAAGGAACCGTCACGTTGAACCCTCTGGCCCCACCAGCTGCAAACAATTCCACGGATTCGACAAATCCATCTAAGGGGGCAAGGCGTCGTTCGTAACGAAATGTTTCCCCGGTTTGTTGAGCAAAAAGCCCATGAATACGCGGCGACAGCGAATGTTCAATTGGGTTACCAACAACAGCGTAATTGTCCAACTAGGCTCCGCTCCTGATCAGTTCACCGTACAAAGTGCGAATTTCGCTCGGGCCGGAAAACCCGGACGTCTCCCCCGCGAGCACGTAGTCCACGTGACTTTTGAATACTGCAATTGCTCCAATGCGACTTCGCGTCGGTGGTTGGCCTGACAAATTGGCGGACGTTGAAACCAACGGGCCCGCGAACGCCGCACACAGCGCCCGCGCCTGGTCGTGGGCGGGTACCCGCACGGCAACGCTAGATCGGCCTCCCGTGACCCAGGCAGGAAATCGTTTCGATGGCAGGACCCAGGTTACTGGACCGGGCCACGATGCCCGCAGCTCCCCCACCTGCTCGTCACTCAAACTCAAGAGTTCCGGAGAGAAAGTTTCCACATCAGCACCAATGACAATCAGCCCTTTATCGATCGAGCGGCCTTTCAGATGCAGAATGGTGGCAACCGCCAACGGATCATATGGGTTGCAGGCAAGTCCCCACACACCTTCTGTTGCATGAAGGACGACACCGCCCCGTCTAAGAACCCGAGTGGCCTGGGCCAGGTGCCATCGCTCGGACGAGTTCAACTGCCTAATTCGTTCTGCAACCGCTCGTTTTGCGCCTGCACTTTCGCTCCGTTATCGTGACGATCTGCGCGGAGCTTCTCGGCAATGGTAGCGTCGCTAACCGCTAGAATCTGTGCGGCCAGATAGGCGGCATTTTTAGCCCCCGATTTACCAACCGCAACCGTAGCGACAGGTATTCCTCCTGGCATCTGTACCGTCGACAACAAAGCATCGAAGCCACTCAAGGGACCACTGTCAATCGGTACACCGATCACGGGTCTGATGGTGCGCGCGGCTACCGCACCCGCAAGGTGAGCAGCCATACCCGCTGCACAAATAAACGCAGCAGCGCCTCTTCCTTGAGCATCCACAACATAGTCCATCGTGGCTTGCGGCGTACGGTGGGCCGAGGTGATTTTCACTTCGTAATCGACGCCCAGTCGTTCGAGTACTTCGGTCGTGCCCTGCATGGTGGGCCAATCCGAAGCAGATCCCATAAGAATTGCAATCCAGCTCATTTGTGGTTCCTTCGCCTATGAGGTTTCACAGACCCTCCTCCGTATTTCGAGCACCGGTGAGTCCTTAACCGAAAGGGCGCCGAATATACCCCTCAGCCAGCCGCTGAACAAACCCCTCGAGCTCCAATTCAACCAGATAGCCGGTAACGCGTTCCGTGCTGACGCAACTTCCGTCGACTATCTCATCGAAGGTTGTCGGCTCAAACCGCACCGATTCGAGAATTTGCCTGAGCTCTCCAACAGGCATCGCTGGTTTGACAGAGTCTGAGTGACTGGAACTTGAATCGCTATCGGCCATGAGGCCCAGTGCCTCGATAATGTCGCCAGTGCCTTCGATCAGCGCGGCACCTTGTTTCAATAGCCGGTGACAGCCTGGGCTGTTGGCACTCCCCACCGGCCCAGGCACCGCCATTACCTCGCGACCCTGCTCCAGACCCAGGCGTGCCGTGATGAGCGAACCACTTCGCTCACTCGCTTCAACCACCACCACGCCCAGCGATAGACCACTGATCAGCCGGTTGCGCTCGGGAAATTGATGCCTCTGTGGCGATGCAAACGGCGCGTATTCGCTTAGTAAAAGCCCACCACTGAGCACGATCTCATGCGCCAGCGCGCTGTTTAGTCTGGGGTAGATGCGGCCGATACCGCTACCGAGCACGGCAATGGTTTGACCACCAAGCCTTTTGCACCCACGCAGGACGCCGCGATGCGCTGCGGAGTCGATTCCCCGGGCAAGACCACTAACCACCCCGATTCCAGTTCCGGCAAGCTCCTCAGCCAGGTGTTCTGCGATGTTCACCCCGGCAGCAGTACTGCGGCGCGAACCAACAATCGCGACGGCACGTGCTTTCGCAACATTCAGATCACCCCGGAAATACAGCAGCACAGGAGGGTCCGGTATTTCTCTGAGTAATGGAGGAAAACTGTCATCGAAATAGCCAACCGAATTGATCTGCTGCTCCTTACATTCCGATACAAGTGATTCGCTGCTGGGTGTGGGGGAGTCCGACAGGTGCTGCATAGCTTGTTCGGCATTCCCGAAGCGGGTCAACATCCCAAACACGGTGCGTCGGCTACACGACCCCAACAAGCACATCAACGCGCCGTGCTCCCGTGTAGGCGTTTTCTGGTCCCGCAAAGTAAATCGCCCCCCAATGCGTGGGAGGCGATCTTAGAAGAATGGTTACGCTCAAGCCGGTGGTGTTATCAGGCTACGATTGTGCGATATCAACCTACTGGTCTCATTTTTGAGACCGTTGCTAGTGCTCTGTCAAGGGTTGCGAACTTGGTCGTTGATCGACAAAGGCCTTTCCGCGGCAAGCACCAGCCCGTACGAGAGCTTCTCGAACGTTCTGAACACCATCAAGAGCCCTGCGCGTTCACTCGGCAGACGAATCGTTTCGTTGGCGATCCGGTCACGTGCCAGCGCACCACGTTTGTAGATCGCCAATACGTTACCAACTTCCAGACCTTCCCGCTCGCCTCGGTTGAGAACAACT
>SMWK01000018.1 GCA_004356895.1 Gammaproteobacteria bacterium | reverse complement strand
CCTCCCAATGTCAAGGCATCGGTGGCAAGCCACAAAACTTCTATCTCGAACCCCGTCACCTCCGCACCAGGTGCGGCCTGAATAGACGTTGTGGTGTCAGCGACAGCACAGGCACTCTGCGCACTTTGCAAAGTTCCACCTACCGGGCACGCTTCTTGGGTACTGGTATGAATGGTTTCGTAATCGTAAAAATACAGCGCTGCGTTAACCTGCAGGGTGTTGTCCAGGAACTGCGCTTTGTAACCCAATTCGTAGGCAGTCAATTCTTCCGGTTCGAACTGCGGGGTCTGGCTGAAAAACGTCAGATTAAATCCTCCGGAACGATATCCCGTGGTCACGTTGGCGTAGATCAACGAATCGTCCGTTATGTTGTAGTCCACGTTTACCCGCCAGGTGACCTTTTCGTCTTTACGCTTCAGGCCACGATGCAGCCCAAAGGTAATTGGCGTCCCGGCCAACCAGGGCTCCACAACGCCTGTCGGCTGCAATGTGGCCGGATCTATCGCGCCCCGCAGGATATTCGCTACCCCAAGCGACATGCCAAATGCGTCGAGTACACCCATGGTTTCAGCGTATTGAACATAATTCTCCTCGCCGTCGATATCGTCGTATGCGTATCGAACACCGGCGGTTAAGGTAAACAGTTCGTTGATGTCCCAGACTCCCTGGGTATAAACCGCAAAAGCTTCCCTTTCCGTCTTGTTTCCACCATGAAGGTCGGTACCCGGTGTATCGATACCATGGGCGATCGTACCCAGTGAAGCATCGCCTAGCCAACTCCCCACAGCGACACCTTGTACAGCACCTGTGGCGCGAGCGATTTCCCGGGCTGAGTAAAGGGTTACCGGAGTCGGCGATCCCGCCAGGAAAGTCAACGGCGGGTCACCGGGAATCAGACCTGGAGCGACTATGGAAAGGATGGGGTCAAACCCATAGGCTGGATCCGTGAACTGAGGAGCGCTCGTCGATGTATAGAAATCATAACGCTGATCGATGACCGCATCATAAAAGAACACGCCGGAAGTAAACGTCAGTGTGTCACTCACGTCCCAGAACAGCTGCAATTCATGGGAGACGTATTCTGCTTCATGATTCACGTAAAACTGACGATCATCCGTAAGGCTGGCAGTGGAATCGTCTTCGGTGATTCGTTCGTACAGCAGTTCGCTGTAACCGAAAATGTACTTGAAGGTATAGGTGTCAGAGATGTCCCAGGTAAATTCAACCTGATTACCCTGTTGATCGAAAATTTCGAAATTCAAACCATTTGTGTATGCACAGAGATCGTCTCCCTTGATATCTTTGCGATCGAGGAAGACACAATCGGAAGGATCAATCGTCAAATCCCTACCGTGGTTTGGAAAGCCAGAACCAACTGTTGAATCGATACCCGGGCGGATCCTCTGGGCAAGAATATCTGCGCCAGTTGTGGGGTTGGTGTAGGTGAGTACCGGCATGTTGGGATCCATAAAGCCGGAATCAAAAGGATCCGTTACCGCTGGGTCAACCGGACGTATACCATGACTCTGAACAGTATAATTTCGCAGTCCATCACCGCCGGGGATGATGTTGTTTTCACCGACGAGAACGATCAGCCCGCCGCCATCAGCGCCACCAAATGTGCGGTCTACTTTGGCTTTGTTACTACGAACGTTGAAGGTCATCCGATCATTGATGATCCACTCAAACGACAGCGAAATATTGAGTTCATCACCACTGTCGAGATCAGCACCTGTCGGCCCTTTTTCTTCAACCCAACCGTCGTGCTTGCGCTGCGATACGGTGGCGCGAGCATTCAGAACACCCTCGATGAGGGGGCCAGAAACGACTGCGTAGCCATCCCTCATGTCGTAATCGCCAATAACGGTTTTGGCCGAAAACTCAAACTCATCGGTTGGCTTTTTGTAGATGAAATTCATCGCACCGCCAACCGCGTTGCGGCCGTAGAGGGTACCTTGCGGACCGCGAAGAATTTCGATTCGGTCGATGTCCCAGAAAGAACCGATCGTTGCGGTATAAAGGTCTTCGGAATAAACCCCATTCATGTAAGTCGAAATTCCCGGGTCACCACCCAGATTTCGGAAGTTACGTCCAACACCACGGATCGCCGCATCGTACGGTTGAATCGTTGTGGCTGGAATCATATTTTGTAGATCCGACTGATTGCGAATCCCAAAATCTTCCATCATTTCGCTGGTAAAGGCGGTAATCGAAATCGACGTATCCTGCACGGAAGACTCTCTGCGCTCTGCAGTTACGATAACCTCCTCGATTCTTCCCTCGGCAGCATATGAGACACTGGGCATGTAAATAGACGCAGCAGCAAGCAGCGTCCACCCCACCCGACTAAAGTGAACTTTCATATATTTCCCCTGAATTTATTTGCTCGAGCAGCGCGGAAACAGCATAACTGCCACCACGTAATTGGTGTGAAAACATAGATTCCCCTTCCAACTCTCTCTAACCGCAGCAAGCCACGGGTTTAAAGCTACTCAAGCTCTCGCCTTGCGGCACCAAACTACCAAAACTATTAAGAAACTCCTAGATGTGGAACTTACCCTCCTCTCCAAGTGGGCCAAGTTCTCTTAGTGCGGTGCTTTATAAGGTCCTGTCCAGGCCTTGTCAATGCGGCTGTGATAGCTGTCTTACAGTAAGGCCCGTTCAGCACTACTCGCAGCGGGTCTCACTGACAATCCGCTCACAAATCTATCTGATTTCAAGCAGTTGCGACCACTTCTCTGCCATTCTCAACATCGAAGGTTCTCTGGTGTAACTGGACAGATCCGCCACCGGCACCCACACCAGGGCGTCTGATTCGTCGCTCACCCGGAACTCATCACGGGTTTTGGTTCGTAGCGCAAAACGCAGGTCAAAATGGAAGTGGGCGGGATCCGTTTTCCGCGCCGGTATCTCATGAATATCCATATCGAATACGTCTAGCTTCACCGGCACAACTTTGAGCCCCGACTCCTCCTGTGCCTCCCGCAATGCCACGGCCAACGGATCGCAATCGCCGTCGCTGTGTCCCCCAAGCTGCAACCATTTGTTGAGCTTCTTGTGATGAGTGAGTAGTACATGGCTCATCGATCGGTTTACCAACCACGCTGAACCGGTGACATGTCCTGCCCAGCAGTCGCGTTCGAAACATCTTTCGTGGTTGCGCACGAACTCTTCGAATCTATGTACGGTAGCCGACTCTTCAGAGTACTCGCGTTCGTATACCTTCAGCAGGTTCAGCAGTTTGTTTCGGTGCATCTTTTGTTCATTTTTTGGCTATTTTGTGCATAAAAGCATCGACAGTTGTTATGCTCGATCTCCTTTAGGGGAAGGACCGTAAACAATGCTCGCAGTGATCGCAAAACTAAATGTTGCCGAAGGTAAGGAAGAAGCCTTCGAGAAAGTCATGCTGAACCTCGCCACCCAGGTGCGCGAAAACGAGCCAGGCAATGAGCTCTATACGCTTTGCAAAGACGAGAATGGCAGCTACGTCGTCATGGAGCTTTATACCGATGCCGAAGCACTGGCTGCCCATGGTCGCTCGGAGCACTTCAAAGCCGCGGGTGGAGGATTCAAAGGGTTGATGGCCGGACCCCCGGAGATTCAACGGTTGCAAGTGGTGGGGTGAATTTACGACTCGGTTTCGAAGAGTTCGGCTAGCTGATCGATCATCGCGCCACCCATCTGCTCCGCATCGGTAATGGTTACGGCGCGCCGATAGTGGTGTGTGACGTCATGTCCTATGCCGATGGCTATGAGTTCCACCGGGGAATAGTTCTCGATCGTTTCAATGGCGTACTTCAGGTGCTGTTCAAGATAATTGCTGGGGTTAACAAGCAACGTGGAGTTGTCCACCGGCAGGCCATCTGATATGACCATCAGAACCTTGCGTTGCTCATGGCGGATCACAATCCGGTTATGAGCCCATATGAGCGCCTCGCCGTCGATATTTTCCTTCAGGAGTTCTTCGCGCATCATCAGACCGAGGTTGCGGCGCGTACGTTGCCATGGATCGTCCGCCGATTTGTAAATGATGTGGCGCAAATCGTTCAGTCGTCCCGGGTTGGATGGTTTACCCGCAGCGATCCAGTTTTCTCGCGACTGACCACCGCGCCACGCGCGCGTGGTGAAACCCAGAATTTCCACTCGCACAGAGCAACGCTCGAGCGTACGACCGAGAATGTCCGCACACATGGCTGCTATCGTGATGGAGCGGCCACGCATGGACCCGGAGCTGTCGATCAGCATCGACACCACCGTATCGCGAAACTGCATTTCCTTTTCCTGCTTGTAGGCAAGCGGATTCATGGGGTCTATGACCACCTGAGCAAGGCGCGCAGCATCCAAGACTCCCTCATCGAGGTCGAACTCCCACGTTCGATTCTGCTTGGCCATGAGCTTGCGCTGCAGGCGATTCGCAAGCTTGGAAGTTGCATGTTGCAAAGAAATCAGTTGTTGATCCAACATCGTCCTGAGGCGGAACATTTCGTCGGGTTCGCATAACTCCTCAGCACGCACAATTTCGTCAAACTGCTCTGTGTACGCCTGGTAGTTGACGTCCATCCTGATGCGACCCGCATCATCGGGCACCTGCATGGGCGCTTCGTCCGGATCGGCCTCGGAGCCGAGTTCATCCATATCAAAGTCGGCATCCATATCCACCATGGTCGCCTCGCCGTCCGCGTTCTCGTCAGCTACCGCGTCATCGTCGAGTACCACATCCTCTGGGTTCGCCTCCGAATCAGATTCTGCTCCCTCGTCAACGGTATCGAGGTCATCGTTGCTTTCATCCAGGTCCGGTGGATCTTCGAGATCAGCAGCCATGCCTAAGTCACCGATGATCGTTCGGCAAACATTCGCAAACTCTTTCTGATCCATCAGACAGTCTCTGAGTGCCGAGATATCGTCCCCGGCATTTTCTTCTATGTAGTCACGCCAGAATTGCACAACGTTTTCTGCCGAAGGGGGAAGCTCGCGACCCGTCAAATGCTGGCGAACCAGAAGTCCAACAGCGATACTCAAGGGGGCTTCGGATTCGACCGTGATCGTATCGAACGCAGCCTGCTGGCATTGAACCTCGAGGGAAGCATCAAGGTTTTGGGCGACGCCTTCCATGGCCAGGGAACCTATGGACGCGATCCGGGCATCTTCGATCCATTGAAACATCTCTTGCGCAGGACCCGCACGCGGGGTGAGGCGGTTGTGTACAGTTTCGTCGTGGTAACGGATCTTGAGAGCGAACTCATCACCCATGCCACGCACGGCATCGATCTCCTGCTCGTTGCAGCCGATCGTGGGTAACGGCACTCGAATCCGGTTTCCCCGTACGCTTGCCGGGCCCTGACCAAATGTCACTTCCAACTCGGCGTTTTGCGCGATGGCGCGAATAGTCGCCGTGGTTGCGCGCTTAAACGGCTCCAAAGGATGGTCTTGATCGTTCACAACCGGTGAATGTTACACGCTTTTGAGCGTTATCCCCGCAGTAGCGATCCCGAGATCAGTTCCCATGCAACGCTGGTAATACTCGGAAACGGTCGGCCGTTCGAGTTCGTCGCACTTGTTGAGAAAAGTTACCCGGAAAGCGAACCCAAGGTCGTTGAAGATATCGGAATTTTCCGCCCAGGTGAGTACAGTTCGCGGTGACATCACGACAGACACATCCCCGTTGACGAACCCCTTGCGGGTCAGATCCGCTACGCTGACCATGTTGGATATAATTCGTCGCCCTTCATCACCCGTGTAGTGTTTGGCTTTACCGAGAACAATTTCCACCTCAGCTTCGTGTTCGAGGTAGTTGAGCGTCGTGACAATGCTCCAGCGGTCCATCTGCCCCTGGTTAATCTGCTGGGTGCCGTGGTAGAGGCCCGTGGTATCTCCCAGACCGATCGTATTCGTCGTCGAAAACAAACGGAAATAGGGGTGTGGCGTGATAACTCTGTTCTGATCCAACAGAGTCAACTTGCCTTCCACCTCGAGCACCCGTTGAATAACGAACATTACGTCCGGGCGGCCGGCGTCGTATTCATCGAACACAAGCGCCGTCGGATGTTGTATCGCCCACGGCAGCATACCTTCCTTGAACGCCGTGACCTGTTGACCGTCCTCCAACACGATGGCGTCTTTGCCAACCAGATCGATGCGACTGATATGACTGTCCAGGTTGATCCGTATGCAGGGCCAGTTGAGCCGGGCAGCGACTTGCTCGATGTGCGTGGACTTGCCCGTGCCGTGATACCCCTGAATCATCACGCGCCGGTTGTGAGAAAAACCCGCCAGAATCGCCAGTGTCGTATCGTGATCAAAACGATAGTCTTCATCCATCGCCGGAACATGGTCCGAGCTTTCGGTAAACGCTGGTACCTGTAAATCAAGATCCAGCCCGAACGCTTCGCGGACATCAACGGTGGTTTCAGGAATCGTATCCGGCAACGTGCCGGGTTCGTGCACAGTCACTGACGTTCCCCAACTGCAGGAAAGCAGGCTATTGTAGGGTAACCACCGGGAAAAGAGCAGTAGATATCTGGAGCCGGGTCTCGATGAAATCGGACAGCACCAGGCTGCCATTCCCACTAATATTTGGCGTTATTAACCAGCCTTTTCGCCTCGAGATTCTCTAAGAACCCCAAACTTTCACGGCTTCTACAGCGACAACGTAGTTGGCACGGTTCGTGAGTGATTTCGCTCAGATTGCCAAGGCGGAAGCGCTTCTCGCTCAAGCAGAGCTCGATCTCGACAAAACGCTGATAAGCGCGCCATTTTCCGGACCCGTTCTCGGCGTGTTCGTCGCACCCGGCGATCGCAGTAACCTGGGCACTGTGCTTGTCGAACTGGTCGACGCTTCTGGATTTGAGGTTCGAGTGCCCGTTCCCGAGGTGCACAACAATCGGTTTGCCAACTACAAAATTTCACAAATCGTCGCAACCACGTCGACCGGGCTGCATATCCCACTTACTCGACTTTCCAGCCAGGTCCGGCAAGGTCAAATTGGTGTGGATGCATTCTTCAAGCTTACCGTCACAGCAGATGCGTCACTCCCAGTACTCGGTCGCTTGATCGATCTCACCATCACGATGCCCGGGGAGCCGAATGTCGTCGCACTCCCCGTACAATCGATTTACGAGAACGACCGCATCTACGAAGTACGCGAAAATCGGCTGCGCGCAATTGCCATAGAACGCGTGGGGGAGTATCAGACAGAAAGTGGTGAATACCGAATCCTGGTCCGGTCCCACGAACTCAATGCGGGGCAGAAAATCATTACTACTCAGCTGCCCAAAGCGATCAGTGGGTTGTTGGTGGCGTCTGGGTAAGACCGCTCCTAAGCACGCTTGAAATACGGCAGCTGCGTTTCCAATGAGGGTAATCGCGCTCCCGCCATGCGGAGCAGGAGGCTCTCCAGGGACAGCCAGGCATCGCCGAGTAGCTGCCCTTTACCTTGTTGATCCACGAGCGCGCATTGGGCGAGGACCCGGTCGATCGCTCTCACGGAACCGAGTCGCTTGAGGAATGTGTTGACCAGACGTTGTCGTTGCGGTGGCAGTCTTGCAGAGGTCTGTAGGCGCCTCAGTTGGCTGGTGAGCGCACCGAGTATCGCAAAAAGCGCGACACCTTCCTGCCTGAGGTTTACGATGATGCGACTCACACGGTCAGGTTCACCTGCAAAAACCGCGTCGATGAGTACGAACGTATCATAGTGGGCCGCATCTTCGAGAACCGAGGCGAGGCTCGATACATCGATTGGTTCTGCTAAAGCAGCGAGCTTGAGTTTCTCAATCTCCTGGACGGCGGCAAGTAGATTCCCTTCAACCCGTTGGCTCAAATACTGCAGCGCTTCCTTATCGAGTTTGATACCGGCATCAACCAACCGTCTGGACAGCCAACGAGGCATTTCCGCGGCGCTGACCGGCCAGATCAACACGATCACTCCGGTCTTGTCGAGTGCCTTGAACCAGGCACTGGAGCGCTGGCGCGGGTCGAGCCGTTCGCACCGAATCAGTAACAACGTATCATTTACCGGCTGCGCTGCGTACTCGCGCAGAACTTCGGACGCTTCCTTGTCAAACTTATTTCCAGACACTCGCACGTCGATAATTCGACGTTCCGAAAAAAGCGACATACTCAAAAGATCCTGCAGTACGTCGTTCCACTTGAACCCCGAATCCAGGTAAAGCACAGCACGTTCGCCGAACCCCTGAGACCGCGCCGCCGCGACCACCGCATCACACGCCTCTTCGACCAAAAGCGTTTCGTCGCCGGAGACGAAATAGATAGAAGCCAGCTCACTGGCTAAATGGGAGCCCAGGTCGGCCGGTTTAACTTGCATCTGCGATTGTCCGCGTAACGGCAACGAGGGAGCGCAGGATCTGCTGAATCAAGTCATTCTGCATTTCCTGTTCGAGCAACGCCTGCTCCTCACTGTTGCCGACGATATTGTCCCGATCCACACGGAAGACCCGTTCACTCCGTACCCACCGCGGGGGGATGAGCTCCGTACCGTCAGCGCCGTAAACTTGATAACGCACTTCCAAGGTCGTTTCGTACTCGGCTGCACGTGCTTGACCCGTCACCGAAACGCTACGCCTGTTTCTGCGTTGATCGAGAAGTTTGACAACAATCTGGCTCTCGCCTTCGTCCGCCTCACTTACCCCGGATTGACTGAGCACGCGTCGTAATGGCGCGGCGAGCGCGTGACGCTGGCTCGCTTCCACGCGGGCACTGTCGAGACTGGTGCCGAGGTCCCAGGTACGCAAATGAAATCCGCAACCGGCTAACAAGAGCATGAGCGCCCAGGTTATAAGTTTCATGCAGCTACTTTCATCTAACTACAAGGTTGACGAGTTTACCCGCTACTACAATTACCTTGTGCACAGTTTTGTCTTCGATGAAACGGGCTACGTTTTCATTTTCGAGTGCCATTGTTCGTATGGCCCCCTCGTCCGCTTCCAGGTTCACTTCAATGCGGCCACGAACCTTTCCGTTGACCTGAACGATCAGCTCGACGGTCTCCCGAACGAGTGCGTCCGTATCAACTTCAGGCCAGCTCGAATCGATGAGCAGTGTCGATTCGCCAAGTTCAGACCAGAGCGCCTGCGTGATGTGTGGGGCGATCGGTGAGAGTACAAGCACCGCTATCTTCAATGCTTCGTGTACTACGGCATGATCCTGATCGGTAGTCGCTTGGAACCTGGAGATTGCGTTAACGAGTTCATGCACTCCCGAAACCACCGTATTAAACTGCAGCCGCCGGTCGAAATCGTCATCGGCCCGTTCTAGCGTAGAGTACGTTTTGTGGCGCAGATCCTTTGCGGCCGCCGTGAGATCCGTTCTTTCCAAATCCACGACCGGCCCAAGGTCGGTGTGTTCGTGCACAAGTTTCCACAAGCGGCGAAAGAACTTAGCCTGACCGTCCACACCGGCGTCGTTCCATTCAAAGGATTGATCCGGCGGAGCTGCAAACATCATCGCAGTGCGAACGGCGTCTGCTCCGTACATTTCGAGCAGATGCTGTGGATCACCGGCATCACCGGCGGATTTCGACATCTTCTTGCCGTTCTGCAACACCATGCCGAGCATCAGAAGACGGGTAAAGGGTTCATCGGAGTCCACCATGCCGGCATCACGCAACAGCTTGTAATAAAGGCGTGCATACAGGAGGTGCAGGATCGCATGTTCGATTCCACCCACGTAGTGATTCACCGGCGCCCAGTTGTTGACCCTTTCATCAAGCATCGGCTTGTTCGAATTTGGGCTGGCAAAACGCGCGTAATACCACGACGATTCCATGAATGTATCGAAGGTATCCGTTTCGCGTCTGGCCTCCCCGCCGCAACTCGGGCAACGGGTATTGAGAAAACTATCCAAGGTGGTCAGCGGTGAACCAACACCCTCGAAGGCGACATCTTCGGGTAACACAACGGGAAGATCTTTATCGGGTACCGGGACAATTCCACACGCGTCGCAGTGGATCATGGGAATCGGACATCCCCAGTAACGTTGTCTGGAAACTCCCCAGTCGCGTAGGCGGAAGTTGATCTTGCGTTCACCTCGGCCTTTGGCTACCAACGCCGTTGCGATGGATTCGAACGCAAGCTCCGAGGTCTGTCCGTCGAATTCGCCAGAATTCACCAGTTTGCCGTAGGCAGTAAATGCTGCCTTCTCGATATCGCATGACTCATTGCCTGCGGGTTCGATCACCTGCTTGATGGGAAGGCCGTATTTAGTGGCAAACTCCCAGTCGCGTTGATCGTGCCCGGGCACCGACATCACCGCGCCCGAGCCGTACTCCATGAGCACAAAATTGGCGACCCAGACCGGTAGCGCCTCACCGGTGAGTGGATGTTCCACACGGGCAGCCGTTTCGATGCCGATCTTCTCCATGGTGGCCATTTCCGCTTCCGCGGTTTTTGTGTTCTTACACGCTTCGATAAATTCTGCTACTTCGGTGCTAAGCAGAGCCGCTCGTTCGGCAAGCGGATGTTGAGGTGCAACCGCGACGTAAGTTGCACCGAGTAAAGTATCGGGCCGCGTGGTGTAAACGGTAAGTACTTCATCGCCATCAATCACCGGAAAGTTGATGTCCACCCCGGCGGACTTGCCGATCCAGTTGCGCTGCATGCTCTTGACAGATTCGGGCCAGCCCGGCAGTTCATCGAGCATGTTGAGCAACTCATCGGCATAGTCTGTGATCTTCACGAACCACTGATCCATCTCGCGCCGTTCTACCGGCACACCAGACCGCCAGCCCTTGCCGTCTACGACCTGTTCGTTAGCGAGTACGGTCTGGTCCACCGGATCCCAGTTCACGACTGCGCTTTTGCGATAGACCAGACCTTTTTCGAAGAGTTTGGTGAAGAACCACTGCTCCCAGCGGTAATAGTCCGGATCGCAGGTAGCGAGTTCACGCGACCAGTCGATGCCGAAGCCGAGCCTCTGCATCTGTCCCTTCATGTACTGGATGTTGGAGCGCGTCCACTCTGCTGGGGGAACCTTGTTTTTTATTGCGGCGTTTTCCGCGGGCAGGCCAAAGGCATCCCAACCCATTGGCATCATGACGTTGAAACCCTTGAGTCGCTGGTAGCGGTTGATGACATCGCCGAGGGTGTAAGTGCGCACATGACCCATGTGCAATTTGCCGCTGGGGTAGGGAAACATGGCCAGGCAATAAAAATTCTCGCCGGCCGCGGATTCTTCCACTTCGAAGCTCTTCGCTTCGCGCCACAATGTTTGAGCCGCCTGCTCGACACCCTGCGGGTCGTATATTGCGCTCATCTCCTAAAACACTCGATTCAAAGGCGCGCAAGGATACCACCAAGACTGCCTATGATTAACGCGTAATCCCGGCGATTTCACACCTAGACGCTCGTTTTTCTGATCCGATGCCAAACAAAAACAACCGCGGTGAGCACGGCGAGGATTAACAGAGGTGTGTCACCAAACTGCGAATACGGAGTTCGACCAGTCATCAATCGGTAGCTGCCGCGCAGCACCCCGGGACGATACTGCGGAAGCTGATGGCGCACGCGACCCCGATGATCGACGATCGCCGTGACCCCGTTGTTTGTGCCTCGCAGCAACCACCGGCCGTTTTCCAATGCCCGCATCCGCGCCATTTCCATATGTTGTACCGGGCCAATACTCTCGCCGAACCAGGTGTCGTTGGATATCGTTAGCAGGAAATCGGCGCGACGCGCCTGCTCTCTTACCAGCTCCGGGTAGATCACCTCATAACAGATCACCATGGCAGCCTTGGCCCCGTTCACTACCAGAAGCGGCTGCCCTGAACCGCCAGGTTCGGAACTGGACATCGGCAAGTCGAAAAGCTCGATAATGCCACGCAACCAGCTTTCCATCGGCACGTACTCACCAAAGGGCACCAGGTGTTGTTTCACATACCGTCCGGACGCCTCACCTACCCCGACAGCCAGGTTCCGGAATACCACGCTGCCACCCGGCATTGGCTCAGCACCGGGTATCCCCAATATCAACCCGGTTCCCGACGTTCGCCCCCGCGCGTCGAGCGCCGCCAGTACATCCGCGGCTTGATGCTGAAAAAGCGTAAGGGCCGCTTCCGGCCAGAGCATGAGATCCACGCCCCAATGTGGCGCCGACAGTTCCATATACTTGTCGATGATGGGACCGCGGTTTTCCGGCAACCACTTCACCGCTTGATCGATATTGCCTTGCACCAGTGCGGCTTCGCGACTCTCGCCTGGTTCTACCCACTGAAACATGCTCATCATTCCCGCCAGCAACCAAGGCAGTAGCGCAAGGGTAAGTGGGAGGCGTTTGTTCTTTGAGTAGAACCCTGCGACTGCAAAACTTGCACTCGAAACTGCTGCAAGGCCGACCAGCAACACACCACCCACCGGCGCCAGACTGGCAAGCGGTGTGGCCAGGTGTGCATAACCCGCCAGCAGCCAGGGAAAACCTGTGAGAAACCAGGTCAACAACCATTCAAAGGCAACCCAGAGCACGGAGAACAGCCACGCGTTATGAAGCATGGACGAGCGCCGTAAGCGCCGGTACAGCCACGCGTTCAACATGGGGAAAAGCGCCATTCCTGAGACAAACAGCGCAACCAGAAAAACAGCCAGTGGCACCGGTGCATTGCCGTGCACGTGAATGCTCACATATATCCAGGACGCGCCGATACCGTATTTCCCAACGCCGAACAGCCAGCCCGCCAGAAGTCCTCTCGTTGAGCGTTTTTCGAGAATGTAGAACCAGCCGGCCATAGAGACGAGTCCCAGTGGCCAAAGTGAAAAAGGAGCAAAAGAAAGGGGCAACAAAGCCCCACACATTAGTGTTATGAGGTAGCGCATCAATCGCGTTTGACTTGCAGCAACCGCACCCGGCGAGAATCAGCGTTGAGAACACGGAACTGCAGCTCCCCGATCTGCGTGGTTTCATCCCGCTCGGGTAAATGACCGAAGGCTTTTAACACCAAGCCACCAATCGTATCGAATTCGCCGTCATCAAGTTCCAGGTCGAAAAACTCGTTGAAGTCTTCAATTGGCGTGGTGGCTTTCACGTTGTAGGTGTGAGCATCGAGTTCCATGAAGAAACTGTCGTCATCGACATCGTGTTCGTCCTCGATATCGCCGACGATCTGCTCCAGAACATCCTCGATGGTGACCACACCGGAGACGTGACCATATTCATCAACCACTACGGCCATGTGATTACGTGTGCTGCGGAATTCCTGTAGCAGCACATTGAGCCGTTTGCTTTCGGGCACAACGGCAGCGGGTCGGATGATGTCTTTGATATCGAATCCGCTGAAGTCCTTGTGCAACGTGAACGGCAGAAGATCCTTGGCGTGCAGAATCCCCTTGATATCGTCCAGATCTTCGCCAATCACCGGAAAGCGCGAGTGTTGCGATTCGATAATCGTTGGCAGAAGCTCAGCAGGCTTGGCGTCCGCATGCAAGAAAACGAGCTGCGTGCGAGGAATCATGATGTCCCGGGCCTGCATGTCGGAAACCTGCAAGGCGCCGAAGATGATGTTCAACGCTTCGCCGTCCATCAGTTGTCGATCGGCTGCATCGCGCAGCGATTCCATCAACTCACTGCGGTCGCTCGGTTCGTCGTGAAACAGATCCGACAACCAATCCTTGAAGGAACGGCGCGGATGTTCTCGGCTAGTAGTAGATTCCTCGCTCATATCTCACTGTAAGGATCGGCAACACCAAACCGTTCCAGAATTCGTTTTTCTTGAGTCTCCATCTGAAGCGCCAACCGCGGCGTCACATGGTCGTAGCCAAGCAGATGAAGCACCCCATGTATCACCATATGAGCAAAATGATCGTCTGAGCGTTTACCCTGATCATTCGCTTCGGCAAACACAACGGGTGCACAAATCACCACATCACCCCAGAGCGTTTCACCGGGTATTTCCACGTCAGCGGGAAAGCTGAGGACATTCGTAGGCTTGTCCATACTCCGGAAGCGATTACTCAGATTCTTCCCCTCCTCCTTGTCCACAACTCTGACGCAGAGCGATCCTTCGCCCGCTATCTGCAACGCAGCGTCCGCCCACTTCTGCAGCTGAAGTTCAGAGGGTAACTTCTCGGCGGAACATGCTAGCTGGATTTCAACCGGCATCACGGTCACTTTCTGCCTCTGAGTTTGGTTCGGTGTACTCGGCATAAGCATCGACGATTTTCTGAACCAACGGATGGCGTACCACGTCCTGGGACTTGAAATGCGTGAAGCTGATGCCTTCCATGTCGCGCAATACGTTGCGAACATTGATCAGCCCCGACTTCTGCCCTCGCGGCAGATCGATCTGCGTGATGTCTCCAGTGATCACGGCCGTCGAACCAAATCCTATCCGGGTAAGGAACATCATCATCTGAGTAATCGTGGTGTTCTGACTCTCATCGAGAATGATGAAAGCATTGTTGAGTGTCCGCCCACGCATATAAGCAAGCGGAGCAACCTCGATAATGTTGCGCTCGATGTTCTTGTTTACCCGCTCCACACCCATCATCTCGTACAAGGCGTCGTATAGCGGCCGGAGATACGGATCGATCTTCTGCGAGATATCACCCGGTAGAAAACCGAGCTTTTCACCGGCCTCTACAGCCGGTCGTACCAGCAGGATGCGGTCGATCCGCTGGCTGTCCAGTGCTTCTACCGCGCACGCCACCGCCAGATAGGTTTTGCCGGTACCCGCGGGGCCGATTCCAAAACTGATGTCGTGCTTGCGAATGGCGTGCATATAACTCGTCTGATTGCCGCCCCGGGGTTTAATGGTCTTGCGGGATGTGTGTATCACCGAGCCTGGCTCCGCTGTCTGTCCGGCCAGCTCCTTCTCCCGCTGGGCAAGCAACTCGTCCACACCAGATTCCTGCAGAAATAGATGGACAAGATCCGGCTCGATGCTGTCGCGCGAGTTGGTCTCACGATACAACTGCGAAAGCAGTGCATCGGCGACTTTCACGCGCGGCGCGGGTCCTCGGATCTGAAACAGATTACCCCGGCTGCGGATCTGCAGGCCAAGACGTTTCTCGAGGTGTTTCAGATTCTGGTCGAATGGACCGCACAAGGCTGCCAAGCGGCGGGTGTCGTTGGGTTCGAGAGTGACATTGGTGGTCATCAGCGCGACCACCCGAGATTGCTCTTCGCTCAAATCGTTCCAGTTGAACTCATCGGAACCCTAGGATAGAGGAGATGAGTAGCGTGTCAATTGGAGTTTTCGGTGTGTTTTCAGGCGAGAACGCCGCGCAGGGAGTTGGGGAGGGCTTCGCTGATAATGACATGACTGAAGCCGCCGATGAGGGATGGGTCGGGGCTCGAGAAGTTGACGACACGGTTGTTTTCGGTGCGGCCCTGCAGTTGTCCCGGGTCTTTCTTAGAGTGACCGGTCACGAGCACACATTGTGTGGTATCAACCATATTGGCGGCAATCGTTTCGGCCTGTTGGCGGATCTGGTCCTGGAGGATGGCCAGGCGATGTTTTTTTGCGGGTTCAGGAGTGTCGTCGGGGAGGCTTGCCGCCGGGGTGCCAGGACGAGCGCTGTAGATGAAGCTGAAGGAGAGATCGAAGCCGATTTCTTCGATAAGTGCCATGGTGGCGGCAAAATCTTCATCAGTTTCGCCGGGGAAGCCAACGATAAAATCCGAGGAGAGGCTGATGTCAGGCCGCACTTCACGCAGCTTGCTGATTCGCTCTCGGTACTCGAGAGCGGTATGACCACGTTTCATGGCGGCAAGTATTTTGTCAGAACCGGACTGCACAGGCAGGTGCAGGTGATTGACCAACTCTGGGACCTCCGCAAAAGCCCGGATCAGTGAATCGCTGAATTCCATCGGGTGCGAAGTCGTGAAGCGAATACGATCGATACCTTCGATTTCAGCGACGTAGTAGATCAGCTCAGCCAGATCTGCGTGATCATCGTCGATGGCGCCACGATAGGCGTTCACGGTCTGGCCCAGCAGGTTGATCTCCCGTACGCCCTGGTTGGCGAGTTGCACTATTTCCTGCATGACACCAGCGACAGGTCGGCTGACTTCTTCTCCACGGGTGTAGGGGACCACGCAAAAACTGCAATATTTGCTGCAACCTTCCATCACAGATACAAACGCTGAGGGTCCTTCCGCGCGGGGTTCAGGCAGGCGATCAAACTTCTCGATCTCCGG
>SMWK01000202.1 GCA_004356895.1 Gammaproteobacteria bacterium | reverse complement strand
GTATAATAAATAGCACTCGAAGGACACCCACCATGGCCGAAGCCGCCCGCGTGTCACCCGATACCACCTATCCTTGCGACGACTATTCCCGCTACCGGTTGATTGATCTATTCAAAGAACTCCGCCTGCTCATGGTCCAGCGTCATACGCTCGAGTATCGGTTGAGTACGGTGCTCCGAGAACTCGATCAACGTGACGGTCTCGACGGTCGGCCATTACACCTCGCCTCCTGGATTGCGCATCAATTTGGGGTGGGTTATGGGGCGGCGCGGGAGAAAGTGCGCACTGCTCGGGCCCTCGGGTCTCTGCCGTTGATCGATGCGGCGTTCCGTGAAGGTAAGCTCAGTTACTCTAAAGTCCGGGCGTTGACTCGGGTTGCGAACTCGGAGAACGAAGCAGAGTTGTTGAATGCCGCGGTACGCGCCAGCACGGACGGTGTGGAACGCCTGGTGCGTCTGGCGAAACAACGCGAACGAATGAGTGACGTTCAAGCGATGCTCGAGGCTCGGTCGTTGACCTATGCGTGGGATGACGATGGTTCACTGGTGGTGAAAGCACGGCTGACGCCTGAACAGGGGGCCATCTGGATCAAGGCGTTTGAGAAGGCCGAATCGGGGTGTGACGCTGGTGGTGACTCCTCAGGTAACGAGGACTTTGCCGCACGGCGTGCGGATGTGATGACCGAAGCGTTTAGAGAGACGCTGACTGAACCATCAGACATAAAAGCCACCGGAAGCGGCGATCGTTATCAGGTGGTGGTGCACGTTTCAGCTGAAACGTTTTGCGCTGGCGTTGCAGCTGAAACGTTTTCGGATACCGACGGATTACCGACCATCGAGGGGGGGGCCGCATCTGCATCCCGAGACGGTCCGTAGGCTCACCTGCGAATGGTCAGGGTGAGGTACTGAACGTGGGGCGCAAGACGCGGGTCATTCCAACGGCCATACGACGAGCGCTGAGAGCCCGCGATGGGGGCTGCCAGTATCCGGGTTGTTCCCAAAGCCGCTACGTCGACGGTCACCACATCGTCCACTGGGCGGACGGGGGTGAAACGAAGCTCGATAATCTGGTCCTTATCTGTCGGCGACATCACACATTAGTGCACGAGTTCGGTTATCGAATCATAAAAACGGCAACCGGGTTCGAGTTCGTTGAGCATGGAAAAGTTCACCTTTCACGAACGACTGCTGAATAGCACTGTCGAGCGATGAGCGGTTACCGGATCTGCTATCTGAATGTATTTACACCAGCAGAGCGACAATCCCTCGGGGTCAAGTAAAAACGAAGTTTTCGGTCATGTTCGACCGGACATTTTCCATGTGCTCGAGATATTTGGTAACCCCACCGTTGTAGTTACCGTCCTGGCGGCGCTGGTATTCGCCTTCAAAGTTATAATAACCGGGCGTGCAATCCTCATTGCGTGTCGTTTTGCCTCGATTGGCGATGACTTCCTGCACCCACCACTCCTCGGATTCCTGAGTTGCGTCGATCGTTTTGTGGCCGTGCTTGCGCGCATGATTGATGCACTCGGCGATGTGATCGCCCTGCATCTGCAGGATGTAAGTGAGGTTGAACTGAAAGGAAGCCTGATATCCACCCATGATAAAAAGATTTGGATAACCTCTGGAATGGACGCCGAGTAGCGTCCGCACTCCCTCGCTGTACTTGTCGTTGAGATCGAGGCCACCCTTACCGACGATCTGGTTGTAAATCCCCGTTTTCTGTACTTCAAAACCGGTCGCGTAGATTAATAGATCCAACTCGTATTGTTTACCGTCGAATAGCGGCCCCTTTGCAGTGATTTCCGTGATGCCTTTGCCGTGGGTGTCGATTAAATGTACGTTCGGTCGGTTGTACGTCGGTAGATAGTCATTGTGGAAACAAGGCCGTTTACACATGAACATGTACCAGGGTTTCAACGCATCCGCAGTCTCGGGATCTTTCACCTCTTGCTCGATGCGTCGGTGAATTCGCATCATGTAGTCTATGTTGCCGTTCTCCTGGCGACGGATCTTTTCCTCCCGGGACTCTGCACCTGAGGAGGCATTCCGCATCGCCATCTGTTCCGTCAATGTTGGACCTTGTAACGCGAGCGCCCTTCGTTTCGCCTGCCAACCGGGCTTGAGTCTGCGTGCCCAGTTCGGATCCGTTGGCCAGTCTTCACGAATGTCGATCGAAGATGGCGTACGTTGAAAAACGTACAGTTCCTTGGAGGATGCGCCGAGACCGGGTACAGCCTGTACGGCGGTTGCCCCGGTACCAATGATCCCGACCACTTTATCTTCCAGTTTGGAAAGATCGTCACCCGTATATTCGTAGTCCCACTTCGAGGTATGAAAAGATTTCCCTTTAAAGGTATTGAGCCCTTTGATTCTGGCGAGTTTCGGTTTTGAAAGCGTACCGTTGGCGCAGATGACAAACCGCGCTTTCATATGGTCATCACGATCGGTGGTGAGGTGCCACATCTCTTCTTCTTCGTTCCACACGGTGGACGTCACGGTAGTCTGGAACACGGCGAGCTCGTACAAATTGTACTTTTTCGCGATCGACTGACAGTGCGCCAGAATTTCCCTGCCTTTTGCGTAGTGGTCTATCGGCACGTAGTCCATCTCGTCGAGCAGCGGCAGATAGTCGTAAGAAACCACATCGCAGGCGACACCTGGGTAGCGGTTCCAATACCAGGTGCCGCCTACATCGGCACCTCGTTCGACAATTCGAATGCTCTCTACACCACGCTCCCGTAAACGCGCAGACGTGAGGAGAGCTGAAAACCCGCCACCGATAAACAAACACTCGACGGTGTCGTTAATCGACTCTCGAGGGGAGATTTCGCCCGCGTACGGATCCATTGCATATTTCGACAAGACACCGGTGAATTCAGATGTGTATTGAGCGGTTCCTTCTGGCCGATATTTCAATCTGAGATCGCGCTCTTCCGCAAACTTCTCTTTGATGTTGTCGTAGTACGCCTGCGTGTTTTTCATGGTACCCCGGGAGGTTTTCTTCTTTTCAACCAGCCAATGTAGAAAGTCAGGGATCAGAAATCAATCGAATCGCTACACTGGAATTCTGGACGCTTCCGTTTTCTGGAAATGTTCCGTCTTGCGGATATCGATGGAGGAAGCGCCTATCTCGATCGTATATTCACCAACATCCGCAATCCACATGGTGTCGACAGGATCAAACGAAGCCAAATCGACGGTCGTGATGACAAAACTCAAGGTTTGCGACTCTTGCGGCCGCAACAATCGGGTTTTGCCGAACGCGCGCAGCTCCGAAGCGGGTTTAACCAGGGTGCCGGGCGGCGCTGAGATATATAGTTGCACCACTTCCCTGCCCGCTACTTTGCCGGTGTTGGTAACAGTCACACTCGCTGTCAGCTCATCGATGAACTCACCGCTGCTTAAGCGCAAATCTCCATACGAGAACCGTGTATAGGACAGTCCGTGACCAAAGGGAAAGGCCGTTTCTACTTTCCGTGTATTAAACGCCCGGTACCCCACCCAGATACTGTCTTCGTAAACCACTTCCGCTGCCTTGGCCGCGAGTACAGCGGTAAAGTCGTTAGGCTCTGCTTCTTCGAGTACGACCCCTGGAAAGTTCTGTGCCGACGGATAGTCATCCACGCTTATTGCAAAAGTAGTTGCCAGTTTGCCCGATGGATTAACGTTACCCGACAAAACATCCACAATGGCGTAACCCGATTCCTGACCGGGCTGCCAGGCTAACAAGATCGCATCTACCTGGTCTCTCCAGCTGGCAGTTTCAACAACACCGCCAATGTTCAGAATCACTACAACCTTCTTCCCTGCCCGATGGTAGGCATCGGCGACAGAGACGAGCAGTTGTCGTTCTGCCTGACTGAGGTCGAAATCGCCTGTAATTTCACGGTCGGCAAACTCCCCGGAGTTACGCCCGAGTGTGATGAGTGCAACATCGGTGTCGAGCGCAATCTGATTGATTTCATCGTCAGGCAGAGATCGCTCCGGTATGCGCGCGGGAACTGTGAATGGTTGGCGCGGTGGCAGCTTGGCGGTTTCCGCGCTGATGTAGCCTGGGTAAGATTTTTCCAGTTCACCATGTATGCTAAACCCGGCCTCATCGAGCCCCTGTAACAGGGAGACTGAATAGGCTTTGTTCACATCACCACTGCCGGTTCCACCTGTCACCATCTCATATGAACTGTTGCCAAAAACACCCAGCCTGATTTTGCCTGCAAGCGGCAGAGCCCCATGATGATTCTGCAACAGAACCATGCCTTCGGCAGCGGCAGTGCGAGCTATGTGCGCATTGCCTTTCAGATCCGGGTTATCACTGTATTGATAGCCGCTGAAAACCGGGCATTTCTGTAATGTGCCCAGGATGTTCTCAATGACTTTATCGAGCACGGACTCATCCAGTTTTTCATCTTTTAGCGCCTCGAGCAGGATTTCCTGCTGCCGGGCCGTGCCGGGCATCAGTAAGTCGTTGCCAGCCACCAGTTGAGCGACGGCATTGCGCCCACCAAACCAATCGGTCATTACAAATCCTGCAAAACCCCATTGGTCACGCAAGATTTCAGACAGCAAGTCGTTTCGCTCGGAAGTGTACGTACCGTTTAGCTTGTTATATGAAGACATGACGGTCCAGGGCTTGCCTTCTTTTACGGCAATTTCGAAACCTCTGAGATAAATCTCGCGCATTGCCCGCTGATCGGCAACGACGTTGATGGTGTTGCGATTCCATTCGTGATTGTTCGCGACGTAGTGTTTAACAGATGCTCCTACACCTTGAGACTGAACGCCTTTGACCATGGCAGCGGCCATCTTGCCGGAAACAAGCGGATCTTCAGAATAATATTCGAAGTTGCGCCCACCCAGCGGAATTCGATGAATATTGAGAGCCGGTGCGAGAAGGATATCTACTCCGTATTCTTTCGCCTCAAGGCCCATGGCGCGACCAACCTGTTCCACCAATTTGATGTCCCAAGACGATGCGAGCAGGGTGGCTATGGGGAACGCCGTACAATAATAAGAACTGTTCGAGTCGTTTTTTCGTTGCGGCGAGATTCTCACGCCCGCCGGGCCGTCTGCCAATACCATGGAAGGGATGCCAAGGCGAGGCACCGCATAAGTGCTACCGGCGGCGCCAGGTACTCGTGCACTTTCGCTTGTGCCTACAACCGGCGCCTGAAAACTGGGGGGTAAACCAGGCATCTCCATGCCCAGACCGGTCACCAGGCAGACTTTTTCATCCACCGCGAGCTCGGCGATTACCTCTCTAATCGGGTTTTTACCCAGTTGTGGGAGAGAATTCCCATGCATCGACGAAGTGATAAGCGTTCCCAGATAACAGTTTGATGAGTTAGTTCGGTCTAGCAATTCCTCAAGTTGCAGACTTCGCGGCAGCGGTCAACTCCTTAGACAACTGCTCGATATTGTCTGGCACCACAAGCTTGTGCGGCGAGTACCAGGGCATATACGTCTTAACGAACATCGGGGCGACGGCAACGGTGCTGAGAATGCGCTGCAACTTCGTTACCTCGTAGCTGGCATCGAAACGCTCGGTGTCCACAGGCGACATGATCTTCATGCAGTCGAGAATAAAACCCCAGATATGCCTCTGCGCGATCCAGCACATTTTCACACGAAAGAAATAATCTCCATAAAGGTGGTCGTAGATATCGTATGCGACATTTCGATGCTCGATTTCCTCAGCAAGGTGCCACTTGAAGAGGTCTCCAAAACGACGATCTGTCTTGGGATGATCCAGTAGCTTTGATTCGAAAGATTTCAACGCACCTTGTGTCGTATAAGCCTCAAACCCTTCAACAAATCCAACACACCACCGCTCTCCCTTGGTATCCATGAAGCGTTGGAAGTCCGCTTTGAGATGGTCGAATCTTTCCCGCAGGCCAGGATATTCGAGCCCGAGAATCGCCTCGTTGAATCGTTCGTGCTGCATATAGTGCTGCGCTTCCTGGCGGCAGAAGCGATCCACGTTTTCCCGCAATTCGTCATCCGTCACCTGGTCCAACACACGGCGCAGAGACTTGACGAGAAAGGGTTCAAGATAAGCAACATAAAGGCTCACCCCTGTCGTCATATAG
>SMWK01000201.1 GCA_004356895.1 Gammaproteobacteria bacterium | reverse complement strand
TCTTTGCCTCGCCTATGGAGCATCCACGCAACCGGCGGCAACTTATCTCAGTACGGTAAAAATAAAACAGGCCGGGTTCTCCGAAACCTACGACACCGAAGCCAGTGTATACTCCTGGTTGGAGGATTTGATGCGCCGTAAAATTCTGCCGGGACCGCTTACCGAACCATTCTAACTGTTAGGTTGTCTCAGCTCACCTGAGTCTATTTCCTGGAACTGGTGGCGGCTTCAGGACTCAGGCAAGACAACCCACTCGGGTTCCTCGAATTCACCTAACAGGCGCACATCGACGAACCCGGCCTGCTCAGCAATGATGGCCTTCACACGCTCGTTCTGCGCTGCCTCCATGGCGTCCCGCGCCGCCTTCGTTTCCCATGTTGCGATCGCCAGTAGGACACTCCGATCACCGATCTTGCGGTGTAAGCGCGTCCCTCGCGCGCCCGGTGCCTGCTGAATGATCTTACTGGCTCGGACCCAGGCTTCGGCGTATTGCTCTGCGGTGTATCCCGGTTTTACCTCAACCTCGAAGATGAAATGCATCTGCTAACTCCCAATCAGTCAGATTTCGGAGACTCCGGTGGCATTACCCGCCGCGAATCCGCCTGCTCATGTCAGAAGTAGCTGTCGAAATCGAGTTCAGTAGCCTTTCGACTTATCGACCACGTTGAGCAGGGGGCGGCCGCTCAAGAAGCGTGCAACGTTCTCTTCGAAGAGGGCCGTACGCCGCGACTCGAGCTGATCGGACACGGTCGCGATGTGCGGCGTAATGGTCACGTTCTCCATCGACCACAGGGGATGTCCATCGGGCAGCGGCTCAGGATCGGTCACGTCCAGCCCGGCTGCTCGTACTTTGCCAGACTCGAGCGCCGCCACCAACGCGTCGGTGTCCACAACCCCGCCGCGTGAAACATTGATGAAATAGACTCCTTCCTTCATCGCTGAGAACTGGTCCTTGCCGAACATGCCTCTCGACGCCGCCGTCAGCGGCACACTCGAGAACACGACGTCAGCCTGCGGCAGCATGGTGTCGAGGTCATCGGGCTTAACCACTTTCTCGACTACGTTGTTAAGAGGAAAGTCTTTCGGATCGACCGCGAGGACACGCATGCCGAAGGCTTTGGCACGCTGAGCAATCTGTGTGCCGATCCCTCCGAGCCCGACGATCAGCGCCGTTTTACCGCGCAACTCGATCAGTGGCAGACGGATCGCGCGCTCCCACCCCTTGGCCATCTGTTCGTTGTAAAACTTCATGTCGCGCGTCAAGTTGAGAAGCAGTCCCATCGCATGATCCGCGATCTCAGGCCCTTGTATGATGCGCGTATTGCTCAAGACCACGTCGTTCATCACGAGCCTCTTCGACACGAGGAAATTCTCGACCCCCGCACTTGACGACTGCACCCACTCGAGATCCGGTGTCGCCTCCAGAACGTCATCCATCGACACGCTACCACCGAGGTAGAGGCCGACGATGGCCCGGCAGCCCGCGGCTTTCGCCAGAAGATCCTGCAGGGTCGAAAACGACACGACCACGAGTCCCGGTAGGCCGGAGCTCAGCTTCTCGATGGCCGGTGCATACGTCTGGGAGACACAGATGCTTTTCGCAGAGCCGAAGCTGGGAGCAGCGAAGAGCGCAAGCCCCACCACGAGACAGATCGTCGGGCGGGTCGAAGTAGCATGAGTCACGGTTCGTCCTCCAAAGTCGGTACAGTTGGTCCTCGGGTGCGTGCCCTCGTCCGATGCCTTCACCCATATTCGCGCCCCAGGCGCGCGCCTATCGATCGGTTACTCTCACCGGCAGTTCACGGATTCCTCGAATGAAACTCGACAACAGATACTTCGGCTCACCAACCACTTCGATCTTGGAGAAACGTTTGAGGATCTCTTCCCAGATGACTCTGAGCTGCATCTCGCCTAAACGGCTGCCTAAACAACGGTGAATGCCAAAACCAAAAGAAAGATGCTTGCGCGGATTGACGCGGTCGATGATAAACCGGTTGGCGTTGTCTATCGCCTCTTCATCCCGGTTGCCAGAGACATACCACATCACCACCTTGTCGCCTTCTTTGATCTGCTTACCGCCAAGTTCCGTGTCTTCCAGCGCGGTGCGCGACATGTGCGCGACCGGTGCCTGCCAGCGAATGATCTCCGGCACCATTGACACAATCAGCTCCGGATGTTGCCGAAGTTTGGCAAATTCGTCGGGATAATCGCTCAGCGCCAACACCCCGCCGGTTATGGAATTACGCGTCGTGTCGTTGCCGCCCACGATCAACAGCAGGATGTTGCCCAGATACTCATTCGGCGGCATGTCTCTGGTCGATTCGCCATGAACGAGCATCGAAATAAGATCGCTGCCGGGTTCTTTCTCCTTTTGACGCTCCTTCCATACTCCGTCGAAATAGGCCCAACATTTCCACAGCTCCTGGAAACCTTCCTCGATGGTTGCGAAAAACTCCGGATTACCAAGATTCTGTACGGTGTCGGACCAGTAAATGAGCTTGTGCCGGTCTTCCTGTGGAATACCGAACAACGTTGCGAGCATTTGCCCGGTTAGCTCTACCGACACTTCCCGAACCCAGTTGAACTCTTCGTTGCGAGGTAAACCATCCAGGATTGTGCACGCGCGCTCGCGTATCAGCTCCTCCATCTGCACCAGGTAGCGCTGCGTGAACATAGGCGCCACGACCATGCGCTGTTGGTCGTGTTTCGGCGGATCCTCCTGGATGAACATCGGCAGCGAAAAATTAGGATCGGGATCCGGCTCAGCGATCCCGCCGAGGGAAATTCCCCCCAGTCGCGAGTCGGATGAAAAGATTTTGTGATTGCTGTCGACGTGCATGATGTCGTCGTACTTGGTCACCGACCAGTACGGACCGAACTGGCTTTCCTTGCAATAATGCACAGGGTCTTCTTCACGCAACCGCGCGAAATAATCCAAGGCTACGTTCGCTTCGAACAGATCCGGATGGCCAGGATTCATTTCATCCAGCGGAATCTCCCGAGGGTTCCTGGTGACGTCAATGGGCCACTGAGCCAATAGTTCAGTATTGGCCTGCTTGAACATGTCGGTGCGGTTCACTGGTTCTGGTGGATTCTCAGCCATGTTTTCTCCCAGGTCCATTGCCCATTTTTGCCGACAGTATAACGGGTTGCTCGCCGCCGCTGCAGATGTTCGCAAACGACTGCTTAGCCGGCGTGTTATCTTCGCCAACTACTTCAGCCTCGGCGGTGACAACCTGGGCTTCCCGACGGCGTGTGTTCTGCTCAGCGTTGCGATAGTGTACTTCTCTGATCAATTTTCCGAATGTCACGCCTGGTTTTCCTTCGTACTCGTCGAAGCGGGACCTTTACCTGTGACTTCGAGATTCACGAGTCGCTGATACTCCGACTCGTCCATACCCAGCAATCGCTGAAAAACATCGAACGAATGTTCTCCCAGCAATGGTGCATGGCGGGTAACACCCCCGGGCGTGCGGCTCAAAATCCCGGGCAACCCGGATTGCCACTTCTCCCCCGCCTCTGGGTGATCGACAAGCACCATATGACCACGATCACGCAATGCGACGTCCTCCGCGGTTTCTTGCGGATTCAGCACAGGTGCGGCGTAAACGCCAACATCGGTTAACGCAGCAGCCAACGTCTGTTTATTCCACGCTCCCACCCCTTGCTCCACCATTACATCCACTTCGGCTTCGCGGGCTTTCCGTGTTGCACTCTGGGAAAACGAGGGCGCATCGAGCTTCAACACTTCACACAACTTCGCCCATTGGCCGTCGGATTCGACAGCGATGGCGCACCATTGGTCTTCACCCTCGGTCCGATAGATTCCGTGTGGGCAATGTAACGGGTGGGTGTTACCCAACGGCCCGCGTACCGTTCCAAGTAACTCATACTCAAGCCAAGCATCCCCGATAAAGGTAAAGTTTGCTTCCTGCATAGACAGATCAATGTATTGGCCGTCTCCGGTTTTATCCCGATGTAAGAGCGCAAGCGCAAGTGCTGAAAAACCGCACAGACCGGCTACTGGATCGGGATACATCTGCCCTGAATTGAGTGGGTGCTCGCCTGGATAACCGAGCAGTGCCGACATACCGGATGACGGTTCGATCGTGCCACCAATGCCGGGGACATTAACCCACGGACCTGTCGCGCCATACGCAGAGAGGCTCGCCATCACAAGATCGGGTTTGATTGCTTTCAGGGTCGCGTAGTCGATGCCGAGTTTACCCATCACACGCGGTGAGAAGTTCTCCGCCACGAAGTCGGCGTGTGTTACGAGCGACTTGAAGATCCGCACCCCTTCTTCGGTGTTGAGGTCGAGGGTGATGCACTGCTTGTTGAGATTCACCGAGTTGTATAGCGGACTGCAGTTCCAGGCGTGTTGCGCCGAGGGTAGGTCCTGCAACTGCTTGGGGATCGGGTTCTGATAGGTACCCCGCCAGCTGTCCAGGCGGCCGCGCACTTCCAGCTGAATGACTTCTGCACCCAGAAGCGCCAGCAACTCCGTCGCGTAGGCACCCGCCCAGGCCTGGGTGAGCACGAGGCCACGAAAACCATTCAACGGACCTCTTCCTGCAGGCTTCTGAGCAACCTCAACGCTCTCGGTGGCGTCGCGTACCGGGGCGGGCGTTGGCATATCTCGAGTCTCAATCGTGGTGTCGTCTGACGTGGCGTCGAGTCGCCAACCACTCCGGCTCATGTTTGCGAAAGGCCCGGGAAATCGAATGCCAGCCTCCGAACGCCGAAAAAACTCCCGCGCATTGAGTTGCGGATTGTCTGCCAGCTCATTCATGTACAACACGGGTCCCGCAATGACTCGTTGAGCCGCCAGCGCATCAAAAAGTTCCATCTTCTTCCAGCCTGCCATCGCCGCACTGACCCGATCGGCAAACCGATCTTTCAGCTTGGGGCGGAGACCCGCCTGCTGGAGCTCTTCGTCATCGGCTAGATCAGGCAGGTCCAACAGCCGCATCGCCTTGATCCAGAAAGCCGGTCGGGAGATGGTCAACGCAAAATAACCGTCCGCTACCTGAACCGGACCCTCGTTCACATCCAACTCGAGTTTCCGTGGCCAGATAAACCCCGAGTACTGATAACGCAATGGGGCCGGTGCCGCCGTGGATACCAACACCTCAAGTTCCGCCACGTCGATGAGTTGCCCCGAAGACTGTTTGCGCAATTGTTCGATCAGCGCACATAACACCGTACCGAACGCAAACGTACCCGCCTGATAGGAAGCTTGGTAGCCACTTGCCTTCAATGGTGAACGCCCTTGTAATCCGTTGACCGCAGCCCAACCCGATAACGCGTTGACGGTGAGGTCGTTACCTGGAAGACCGCTTCGTTCACCTGTTTGGCCATACGGTGTGATGGCGCATACCAACGCTTGCGCATTCAACGTTCGTAGCGAAGCATAATCGTATGTTGCACCGGGAAGCGCCGAGGTGATGACTACGTTCGCATCAGCAATCGCCTCTTCCAGATCATCCAGCATCACGTTTCGTTTGTTCGCGAGAAAGTACCTCGCGCTGATGCTCTTGCCATGGAAAAACGGTGGATGCGCTCGCAACGGATGGCCATCCGCCGGTTCTACCATTTGCACGTCTGCCCCATAGTCGGCTAATAACCGGGAACACCATGCGGTTGAGGCACGCACACCGAGGTCGACAACACGAATTCCCGCGAGGGTCATCTGCTTAGACATATGATCTCCAATCCGACGGTCTATTTTACCTCATCGAGAACATTGCAAACGCCAGGCGTCACTCTTACGTCCCAGGTAGCGTGGCTAATCGCGTTGGGAGTATTCTAAAAAGCTTAAGTTGAGGAAACTCGAGAGGCGGCAAACATGGAATTCGACTACGTGCGTTATGAACGGTTGGACGACATCGTCAAGATCACGATCGATCGTCCCGATGTCATGAATGTCATCAGCCGCAAGGTTTATGCAGAACTCGATGCGCATCTTGCCACTGCCGAGGAAGACTCGGAGATCAAAGTCATCGTAATCGCAGGTTCCGGCGACAACTTCGGTGCCGGACACGACATAGGTAGTGAAGCCATGCGTGGGGAACTCGACGAATATCCTCGGGATTTTTCACGCCTCGGTCGAGTGCAAGCCATGGACCGGGGCGTTTACTGGCGAATGCACGACCGCTGGCGCAACATCGGCAAACCGACCATCGCCATGGTACAGGGCTACTGCATCATGGGCTCATGGATGCTCGTGTCCGCGTGCGATCTTACGGTTGCTGCAGACGATGCCAAGTTCGCCGACCGCTCCGTACGCTGGGGTGGCGCAAATCACGAATACCCCACGCAGTTCTGGGAACTTGGCATCAAAAAAGCCAAAGAATATCTGTGGACGGGGGACTTCATAGACGCTTCCGAAGCCTTGCGCCTGGGTCTGGTCAACCGGGTCGTGCCTCGCGACAAACTCGAGGAGGCAACGCTGTGGTTGGCCCGCCGGATTGCCCTCAATAGCCTCTATTCGTTGCAAGTCTCCAAGATGTCAATCAACCAGGCCGCCGATATCATGGGACAAAGTGCAGCAGTTCGTGCGTCTGGCAATTTCTGGATCATGTCCACTGGTGGGGGTAAAGCCAGTCAGGAGGCAAGCAACAATGATCGTGTAGACTGGTCAAAAGCCCAGAATGAGCGATTCGACGAACAGGATGAAGGGCGGCCCTGGTGAGAAAGGTTCGATGCATGGGAATTCACCCATTTTACCCAAACCTCAAACACCCGTTGTCGCACCAAGACAAGGACAAGGCGCTCGAGCAAAATGTCGTAACTACCGGCAAACGCTGATATTCGAACTACAATTAGCGCAATTGTTGACAGTTTCGGATCCAGCTCATCCCAGTACCAGCAAAGCAAGACGGGCAAACACCAGCTTCAAAAGGAGCTGAGGTCAACCCTGATGAGGCTAGCCAAAAAGCCCCACCCAAGACCTTCACCGCGGTCGCGTTCGACTTCGATGAGGAAACAGGGATCCTGAATGCGGTGTTCTCGGCTACCGACAGCGATCCCGGTCTCACACCAACATCGCTGGAAGCGATGATCAAGTCGAGCGAGTACGCCCAGCTGTATTTTCCCGACGACGCACTAAGAGACCTCCTAACTCGCGTGATTAGACGCGAACGGGGTTCCTTCGCCCTGGCTGAGCGTCGTGATGCGACCATTCGAATCGAAGTTGCTTCCGACGAAATGACTGCAATGGTGACTACCAGGCAAGCATACGGAGGCGAACCGCTGACCGTCGAGTTGCTCACTGGCGCCATACGGGACGCCGGTGTCCACGAACAGTTCTGCGATACGGTGACGTTGGAACGTATCGTACTGGAAAGAGCCGTTAGCAAGGTGCCGTTCGCCAACGGCCATAAACCCGAGCCCGGTATCGATTCACAGTTCACCTATCTATTCGAAACTGAATCCAGCGAAGGACCCACGATCGATGAGATCGGTAACGTCGACCGCTACAACTTGCGTGATTTTCTCGTCGTAGACGAAAAAACGCCGCTGCTCCAACGCGTACCGGCAACATTGGCAGTGGACGGCGCTACGGTGACAGGCAAAGTGCTGAAAGCAAAAAACGGCAACGATGCTGGTTTCTCAAAAGACACGCCAGGCGCCGTTCCGGATCCCAAAAACAGCAACTTGTTGATCTCAGAGATCAAGGGACATCCAGTTGCATTCCACAATGGCGTGCGCGTAGATCCGACGCTGCGGGTGGAGCAAGTCGACCTGAGATCAGGCAATGTGGTCTTCGACGGCTCATTGTTGATCAACGGAGACGCCACTGCTGGGGTCCTGGTGGAATCGACAGGCGACATCGTCATCAAAGGCGTCGTCGGTAACGCCACCATCATCGCTGGAAACGACGTGATTATCAGTGGTGGAGTGATCGGTCCAGAATCGATCGACGAGGAAGACGGTTTCAGCACACGAGTAAAAGCGGGCGGAAACATCGAAGCTCAATTCATCAGCCGCGCCGAACTGACAATTGAAGGTGATGTCATCGTTAAAGAGTACATCTCTCATTGCAAGATCAGAGCCAACGGCCAGATCAAGGTCGGCGAAGGCGGCAGAGGCTGGCTGTTCGGTGGCCGCAACCACGCGAACCTGGGTGTCTCTGCGACCAGACTAGGCACTGACGCCAACATAAAAACCATCGTTAGCACTGGTTGCTCTGCAGAGATGCTGGAGAAGCGAACTGAGTTGATCGAACAGCAAGAGGTTTTTCTGCTCCAGATCAAGCAACTAAACGTCGTGCTCGGTAAAACCCTACCCACTGGCGGGCAGTTCGACCCGGAGGAACTCAAGCAAGCCATCGAGGCTATCAATCAGAAGGTCGCCGACGCTACTGTGGTGCTCGGTGCGCTCGAAGAGAGCATGGCAGCCACCAGGGACGCCACAATCAAGGTCAAGGATACCGTATTCCCGAATGTCACCATCGCTATCAGCGACGCGCAAATGTTAATTCAACGAGAGCACGGTGGTGGCACGTTCTCGCGGGAAGGGATCGAGATCGAGTGGCACTAGGAGTCTGCGCGGTAGAAAATTCCGTCACGAGAAAGTACAACGGCGAGAACAGTTTCATGAATTGTCCG
>SMWK01000200.1 GCA_004356895.1 Gammaproteobacteria bacterium | reverse complement strand
GTCAGCGAGATCCGATTCATCATTGAACCCTCGAGCATCTATCACGAACTGCTGGTTCAGTTTCTTGACCAACACCACGCCACAATCTGCCTGGTTAGTCCGGGTAGAGTGCGAAAGTTTGCTCAAGGCATGGGCATCTTGAGCAAGAATGATCTCATTGATGCCGACATGCTCACGCGTTATGGACTACTGAACCGGAAATTGATGGCTTTAGGTAACATCAGCGCGTACAACTCGACGACGTTCGTCACTGCAACGCCGATTACGTCGGGTCCTAATTCCGCCGACATTTATCTGTTTTCCGTCAACGACAGCCAGAGTGCATGGGCTGCCAGCAGAGCTGCCTTCCAGGCTTCCGACGGTGGTGCGGCACTTATCCGGCATTTCAATACGATATTGGATTGCAACGCGTCGCTGTGGTTTTCCCAGCAAGTGGTTGGCGACACAGATGGCTAGAACCGGGTTTAGCCGACAACACGATCGATAACTCGATCAAACTGGTTGGTGTTGTGGGACGCTTCCCACACACCAACCCAGTCCACCACAACCCACTCCAGTAACGCTAAACACCTCAATTCCCCAATACGGACATATTTTCGAACAGCACTTTAGTAAAGACTATCTTCCGGGGCTTATCACCGGCGCACTGCGGTTATACTAATACTTCTTTTAAGGAGGGGGACCAATGCGCAATATTTGCTCGTCGCTGGTGGGTGTCCTCTTGATGCTTGCAACCACGTCTGGTCACGCGGAAAAAACCAGGATCGGTGACCTATCGCCAATTGATCAACAAGATTGGACTGTCGCGAATGCGTCACACCTTCTCGATCGTGCGGGGTTCGGGGGCACATCGACAGACATTCGAACGTTCGCCAACCTTGACCCAGGCAGTGCCGTTCGCCGGCTCGTCTATTTCGAAGGTGCCCCAGCCTTGAATCTACCTCCGTTTGAACACTCAGGCGTGTTCGATGAAGGTCTCGATCCGTTTCTGCCCAGTCGACCCGCCACAACCGAGTTGGCTAAAGCCACGGGCGAAGCGTTGGGTGTACAAGTGAAGCAGTCGGGAAACCGTCCCATCCAACCCGTGGTCAATAAGTTTTTCTACTGGTTGCGGGCAAGCCGGCTGGAAACCGACCGCGTGGCCTATTGGTGGGCAAATCGCATGCTTACTTCTCCACGTCCCTTACAAGAAAAGATGGCATTGTTCTGGCACGGCCATTTCGCCACAAACGAAGACAAGGTGCGCGACTACCGCAAAGGGTTAAAACAGCTGGAGCTGTTTCAGCAAGAAGGTCTCGGCAACTTCAGGACTCTGCTGATCGCGGTTGCACAGGATCCAGCAATGCTCGCGTTTCTCGACGCAGGCGTAAACGTCAAGGGCTCGCCGAACGAGAACTTCGCCCGCGAGATCATGGAGCTATTCACCATGGGTGTGGGTAACTACACCGAGGAAGATATTCGCCAGGCGGCGCGCGCATTTACCGGATGGAATTTTTCCGGGCTCGAGTTTCGTATATCCGTTGAGCAACATGACGACTCAGAAAAAACGTTCCTAGGCCAGCGCGGACGGTTCGATGGCGTCGACGTCATCAACCTCATTCTCGAACAGGTTGTCACCGCCGAGTTCATATCTGGCAAGCTCTACCGTTACTTCGTCAGGCAGGATCTCGACCAGGAACTTCAGGTGCGTTTAGGCGCAAAATTGAAATCACTCGACTACGACCTCGCCGCGTTTCTGGAGATGCTGTTTCTGTCGAAAGATTTTTACGCTCCTGCCTCAATCGGGACGCGCATCAAAAGTCCCGTTGAGCTGGTTGTTTCGACCTATCGTAAGGTTGGGTTGCAGCAGATCCCCGGCGTTCCGGATTTCAACGTAACCACGGGGTCCTTGGGCCAGCGGTTGATGCATCCACCCACGGTAGCCGGATGGTCACACGGCAAAAGCTGGATTACCCCAAGCCTGCTGTTCGAACGGGGTAACTTCGTTCTCGACATGGTGTTCCCCGACATCGCCTTCGTTCCCCCGGATCGTTACCCGAGTTACGGCGCACAAATAGTGACCGTCCATAAGAGATTGCGCCAGGGCATGGACATATCCAGTGCAACCAAACCGGCCGGGGTGAGTACATCATCCGACATGATGGCAGCGTCGAATCTGCTGGCTGACCGTGATGAAGCCTTCAATACGCGTTATGGCAGTTATCGCGGCTGGCAAATGGCTATCGAGCGGGTTAAGCCCATCTCTAGACACACCGCACGACTGAATCTCACCGCTCAAGTTCTCCAGGCGGAACTCAAAACGCCTGATGAAGTGGTCGGTTATTTTGTCGAGCGGTTCTTTTCGGTGCCCCTCGACACAGCAACGCTCGATATGCTCGCCGCCTTTTTCGCAACGGAGCTAGGCACCGACGACGTCGAGTCCGCGTCCTCTTATCTGGAGGAGCCGCTGCGGATGTTGCTGCACGTGATATTAAGTCGCCCAGAGTATCAATTGGGTTGAGTCCAGAATGGGCGGGAACTGGCGTGATGGGCATGGATGAAAAGTGCCACGGACCTAGTCGGATGGCAATTTCTGGACAAGAACGAGGTAGGAAGAACTCATGATGACAAAGAACCCGATCAACCGCCGGCAATTCCTTCGCTCCAATCTGGCGGCGGCCGGTGGCGTGCTGTTCGCTCCACTCCTGCCGGGTCTTGCCAGCGCAAACATGGAAAACGATCGTATCCTCGTAGTCGTTGAGCTGTCCGGCGGAAACGATGGACTAAATACGGTCGTGCCGTATACGAACGACGCCTACTATAACCACCGACCCAACATCGCCATCAAAGCGACCGACGTACTGAAACTCGACGATCATTTCGGCCTCAACCCCGGCATGTTGGGATTCGAGCGGTTATGGAACTCTGGCGAGCTCGCCATCATTCATGGCTGCGGTTACGACAACCCATCGTTTTCCCATTTCACGTCGATGGCCTATTGGCATACCGCATCACCCAACAGCGGCGACGAGTTCGGCTGGCTGGGTCGACTCGCCGATGTCATGGCTCCCCAACCCGTTGCGAACATGATAATCAACATCGGATCCAGGCAATCGCTGGCCGTCAACAGCCGGGTCCACACGCCGGTGGTTTTTGATAATCCGGAACGCTTCCAGCGTAATGGTTTCATGCAGGAGCGCGCGGTTCTCGACTTCGTGGCAGCGGAGGAATTCGACAATCCGACGCGCCGTTATCTCAACGATGTTGCAAGGAGTGCACGCAGCACCTCGGCACTCGTTCGCCGCGCCTGGGCTGACTATGAAACACCCATCGATTACGGCATCGCACCCATCGATCTACCCAAGGTTGCCGCGTGTATTGCGCACGGATTGCCTACCCCCTTGTATCACGTCTCTTTCCGCAACAACGCCTTCGACACTCATGTCCAGCAACCCGCATTACACCGGCGATTGCTGAGTTATGCCTGCGACGGTATACATGGCTTCCTGCGCGATGTGGATCGATTGGGCTTCGGCGACCGCGTCATGGTGTTGGTGTATTCGGAGTTCGGCCGCCGGGTGCCTGAGAATGCAAATCTCGGTACCGATCACGGCAGCGCCAACCTGATGTTCCTCGCCGGTAAGCTGATCAAAGGGGGTCACTACGGCACGCCCCCGAGTCTCACTGAGCTGACCGACGGGGATAATCTCATCCACACGGTAGACTTTCGCCAGGTTTATGGGACCGCAATCGATGGATGGTTGCAACAGAAAGTCTCGGCACAGGTCTTGAAAGGGCAGTTCCCGCCCCTGCCCGTTTTCGTGTAGGTTCGATCTTTAGTCTGGATTATTCATGAACAATCCAGGCTAGTCTTCGGACCCTGCCGCATCTGCAGCAATGGCATCCTGCTCGAGAACCCGCGCGCCACGTAGTATCCCACCAAGGGCATAGTTCCCTTCGTGACAGGCATACTCGTAAACCTTGTCCTCGCTCGCTGGCCACGGATACTCCCCGCTCCATGACTCCGTCCAGGTCGGGTCATCTACGGTGAATTGGTACAACAATGTGTTTTTGTCGACACGTGAGAAGCGTTCGACAACATGCAGGTCTTTTGAGGCCATTGAGAAACCAGACTGTTCACGGAAGTTTGTGGTGTCCACAACGAGCGTGTCACCCTCCCACCGGCCAACCGAATCCCCCAACCATTTCCTGATATCGGACGGTGCATGTTCGGCGTTCATGCGGATGATGCGTGCGTCGTGGTTCATCTCCACCAGGATCATAATGTGATCGTCGGTCTGCACGATCTTCTTCAAGTTGTTGTACATGACCGGCAACATTGGCGGCCCGGATGTGGAGCCGAACCCCAACAGGCACCGTTCGCCCAGCGGCCGAAGCTCCGGGTCGTCATAAGGTCCGGTTTCCTGATCTATCCACCAGGCAGTGCCTGTATTTTCGTGATTGAACCCCGCACTTGCCGCCCTACGCTGCTTGCCCGCATCTGAGAGCGCAGGCATCTGGCCGTCGGGAGGATCGGTGATGATCGACGTTCGCCACTTACCGTCGATCTTGAAATTGCTGTCGCCCAGGTCTATGTAGAAGGCGTTGTAGCCACCGACGCGGCCAGCGGCGCCGTTAATTTCTGGAATGAAGAAATCTGTGCCGCCCTCTGGTGGTGCATCGCGATCCGGGTCGCTGGGCGTGCGGTCTTTGTCCAGATTACCTTTCCAGTACGCCGCGATCTCCTTCGCTTCCTCGTCTGTCAGCGTCAGGCGGTCGGCTAACCTCGCGGGACGACGTAAAGGCGTTAAGGTGGCCACGTTATAGGTTCCGGATAGATCCGGTCGTCCGTCTGCAGTACGCGGGATGTCCGTTTCTGAAAGCGCGCCCATGGGGGTAAACATCGCGCAGGAAATCGCCATGTTGCGAAGCGTAACCAATTTCTTCGCCAGTGCTATTCGGTCAACCATTCTCATCTCCCTGAACTACTCGTCCTCCCCGACGACACCCACCTTTTCCTCGATCACAGCGAGAAATAGATCCCGCAGAGAAATCATCCCAACAGCTTTACCGGCTGCGACCACGGGCAGATGCCGCACGTGGTGCTTCTTGGTCAACGCAATGCAGTGAACGATGCTGTCTTCTGGCGTAACGGTGACCAGATCTCTCGTCATTACCTCCGAGACTTTCGTTTTCTTTGAGGCATGCATATCCAGAATGACGTTCCGCATGTAATCTCGTTCGGACAAGATACCCACGAGATAGTCTTCTATCTGCACGAGCACCGCGCCCACGTCTTTCTTGTTCATGAGAGTCAGCGCGTCGAAAACCGATTCCAAAGGTCCGATCCAGACCAATTCCTCGGATTTGTCTTCCAATATATCGGAGACATGCCGCATTTAGCGCCCCTTAAATCCCGCTTATCGGAATCTACGACACATGACGCCGTACTCGCAACATCTGTTGCAACGAATTCACCCGTGTTTTTCTCAGCGAAGTGCTGTGTAATGGCTAATTGGGCAATCGTTGAGGGGTCATGGAGGAATCATCGGTCGTTTCACGCTGGCACACCAGCACATCAGCACGACGGCTGATTCTTGGTTCGAGCGTACTTTTACTACTCGGTAGCTGCTCGGCCAACCCGACGGCGTTGACCATCGTCAAAGATGTCAAACCGTTGGGCGCCATCAGGATTCCACAAATCTGTATCGAATTGAATGTAAAAGACGATGACGGAATGGCAACCGACTTATTCAAAGCCGTAGAGGCGCTGGGATTCAACACGTTGGCCAAACAGGCAGCGTTCCGTGGTGAATGCCAATATTCGCTCAGCTACAAGGTGAGCTGGGCGGGATATATTCCCAAATGGCCGCTGGCGATCGACGTCACCGTATACGATGGCCGCAGCCAAATCGGATTCATTCGCTATGATGCATCCCGCGGTTCGAATAGACCCGACAGGTACGGGTCAGCCATCGGCAAACTCAAACCGTTGCTGACCGAGCTTTTTGCCGAAGTGGATAGATGAGTAGCGCATCGGCCAAGAAGCGCATCGACAAAAAAACCGACAAGACCGAGCCACCGGTTCGGATGACATTTAAGGGGACATAATGGGCACGATCAATGGCGCGACTCTCATGGCGCGGAATCTCAAGCAGCAGGGTGTCGACTACATGTTCGGCATCATCGGTTTTCCCGTTCAAGGGATCGCCTCCGCAGCACAAAAAGAAGGCATTACCTACATCGGCATGCGCAACGAGCAATCTGCCAGCTACGCAGCCCATGCCGCCGCGTATCTGACTGGTCGACCGCAAGCGTGCCTTGTGGTATCCGGGCCAGGGGTGATTCACGCTTTTGCCGGGCTCGCAAACGCTCAGCAGAACTGCTGGCCCATGATCCTGATCGGTGGCGCCTCACCAACCTATCAGAATGGCATGGGTGCTTTCCAGGAAGAGCGTCAGGTAGAACTCGCCGCGCCATACTGCAAGTATGCGCAAGGTGTCGGGGACGTGGCACGCATTCCCTATTATGTCGAGCAGGCAATCCGCACATCGTTGTTTGGCAGACCCGGACCGGTTTATCTGGACATGCCCGACAACATCATCCGCGGCGAGGTGGATGAGAAAGATCTGGTACACGCGGCAACCGTCGGCGAGCCACCACGCTCGCAAGCCAACCCGGAGGATATCGAAGCGGCACTTTCCGCCCTCGAGTCGGCCGAGCGGCCGCTGGTAATCGTCGGCAAAGGCATGGGCTGGTCGCGAGCCGAGAACGAGGTGCGCGAGTTCATCGAACGCACTCAGCTACCCTTTCTCGCCTCTCCCATGGGCAAAGGCATACTACCGGACGATGACCCCTTGTCAGTAGGTGCTGCGCGCAGTACCGCGCTTCGCGAAGCAGATGTCGTTTTCCTGATGGGTGCTCGGCTCAACTGGATCATGCACTTCGGCCTGCCACCCCGATTCGCACCCGATGTGCGCGTCGTACAACTCGATATCTGCGCCGAAGAGATCGGCACCAACGTATCCGCCCACGTAGCCCTGGTCGGCGACGGTAAAGCGATAACAGCGCAGCTCAACCGGGCACTGGACAATCGGCAGTGGTTTTACCCCGCCGAAGCACCGTGGCGGGCAAAGCTCAAACAGAAAGCCGCAGATAATCTCGAGGCCGTAAAGCCTATGACCGAAGACGAATCCACGCCGATGAACTACTACCGCGCCTATCGGGATATCGAGGAGTGGTTACCGGAAAACGCCATTATCATCGGCGAAGGGGCCAACACGATGGACATCGGACGAACCCAGATGGCCAACCGGTCCCCGCGCAGTCGCCTCGATGCGGGAACTTACGGCACCATGGGAATCGGCATGGGTTTCGCAATCGCCGCCGCTGTTGTCAATCCGGACCAACCCATCGTTTCGGTTCAAGGCGACAGCGCCTTTGGCTTCTCAGGGATGGAGATCGAAACCATGTGCCGCTATGGGCTGCCAATCAAGATGATCGTCCTGAACAACGGAGGTATCGGTGGCGGAGTTGCGCAGCTACGTGAGGACAAACCGAACCCTCCGTTTGCGCTCACTCCCGGCGCGCACTACGAAGGCATCATGGAGGCAATGGGTGGAAAAGGATTTTACGTCGAGGATCCAGCGGACCTGCGTGGCGCACTGATTGAGGCGATGGCGTACGACGGACCCGCGCTGGTCAACGTAGTCATTCACCCGAAGGCAGGACGTAAACCCCAGGAATTTGGCTGGCTGACAACCTGATTCGAACTAGGAGTCTGCGCGGTAGAAAATTCGGTCACGAGAAAGTACCACGGCGAGGACAGTTTTTCGCTCTTTTGAGGCGCATAGTGGCGCGACATAACGAAAAAGAGCGGAAAAATGGACCGCTGTGGTGCTTTCGTAGTAGGAATCTTTGCTACGGCGCAGACTCCTAAGAGCGGTCTCAAAAATGAGACCAGGCCCCTACACTAAAGGACGGATTTGTCATGAAACCGGTTTATGGTTCTCATGATCGTCATTGTGCGTGAAAAAAGTTGAACGAGACTCAGCCACAACAACATACAGGATCCTACTACGCGGCAACCCTAAATCAGCCCACTAAGTATCCATCGCTCAAAGGTGAGCAAAGCGCCGACGTCTGCGTTATCGGAGCCGGGTTTACCGGGGTCTCTACGGCACTTCACTTGGCTGAGCGTGGCTACAACGTGCATGTGGTCGAAGCAAATAGAGTGGGCTGGGGTGCGTCTGGCCGCAATGGGGGCCAGATGATCGGTGGAATATCCGGTGAGTCGACTCTTGCCAGTTCCTTGGGTAAGAACATAGATCAAATGGTATGGGACATGCGCTGGGCCGGTCACGAAATTATTCGGGAACGGGTGGCTACCTATGGCATTCAATGTGATCTGAAAGCAGGGTATCTGGATGTAGCCATAAAAAAACGCCACCTCGATAGCTTCGAGAAAGACTTAGATGCTCTGGAAAAATTCGATTTTCCACATGAATTCAGGATGTTGAGCAAGGCTGAAACCGCAGACACAATCGGTACCGACGCATACATTGGCGCCTTGTTGAACATGGGCAATGGCCATGTTCATCCGTTGAACCTGTGCATCGGAGAGGCACTCGCCGCCGAATCGGTCGGCGCAACTTTCTACGAACAATCGCCAGTGTTGAATATTGAACATGGCAATAAACCCAAAGTCATTACAACTTATGGATCCGTGTCGGCAGACTTTGTCGTGCTTGCTGGTAACGCCTATCATTTTCTGGAACCCAAACTGCGTGGCATCTTATTTCCAGTTCACAGTTTCATTCTGGCCACAGAGCCGTTGCCAGAAGATCTCGTCAAGTTTGTCAATCCCAAAGATCTAGCGGTATGTGATCCCAATTTTGTACTCGAGTATTTTCGCCTCAGTGCCGACAAACGGCTGCTGTTTGGCGGAAGATGTAACTATTCCGGTAGCGACCCCCAGGTGATTAGACGCAATCTCCTGCCGAGAATGTTGAAAATCTACCCGGAACTTAATGACGTGAAAATCGATTACGCATGGGGTGGAACCATTGGTGTAACGGTCAATCGAGTACCGCAGTTAGGCAGGTTGTCACCTAATATTTTTTACTCTCAGGGTTACTCTGGACATGGGGTGAATGTCACCCATCTTGCCGGACAGATCATGGCCGACGCAGTGGCCGGAACGCTTGAACGATTTGATCTGTTCGCAAATATCAAACCTGTGCGCATTCCCGGCGCATACACGTTCGGGAAACAGATGGTTGCGCTAGGCATGTTCTATTATCAGCTCAAAGATCGGTTGTAGGGATCGAACAGGGCGACCTCGTAGTGAAAAAATACGATGTTATCGTTATCGGAGCCGGGCACAACGGGCTCACGAATGCCGCTTTTCTTGCGAAAGCCGGGCTCGATGTATTGGTACTCGAGAAGAATGAGTACATAGGCGGTGCAACAGTCAGTCGGGAACTCCATGCGGGTTGGAAATATTCCAACTGCTCTTACGTGTGCAGTCTGTTCAGGCCGGAAATTTATCAGGCACTCGATTTAGGCCGACACGGTCTCGAGGTCATACCTCTGCAGGGTAGTACCACTTTCATGCAGAATGGGGATTATTTCGGCAGCTATCATCAGCCGACGGTACGCAGGCGCGAGATCGCTCGTCATTGCAAACGCGATGCGGATGCAGCAATTCGTTTCGACGCAGACTTGCTGAAATGGTGCCGCCTAATCCGCGGATTTCTGTTGCGCACCCCCCCTGATCCCGCCTCGTTGAAGCTGCGTGACGCCCTGGAATTCGCGTATTTGATAAAACAATTTCATGGTCTGAGCGAAAGTCAGATTTATGAATTTATTCGCTTTTTTACCATGTCGATTGCCGAGTACCTGGAAGAATATTTCGAAAGTGATGTCATTCTCGCTCACTTTTCAGGGGGCAGCATCATCGGTACCGGTCTGGGCGTCTACTCACCGGGCACTGCCTACGTTCTACTACATCACGCCATGGGTGATGTGGATGGAAACCTCGGATCCTGGGGATTTTCGCGTGGTGGTATGGGGGCGATAGCCCAGAGTATCGCTTCATCCTTCCTATCGTTCGGTGGCGAAATCCGCAACCAATCAGAAGTGCAGCAGATTCGGGTCAAGGCGCGCACCGCGTTGGGTGTCGTGCTGGCATCTGGCGAAGAAATCGATTCCCAGGTGGTGGTTTCAAACCTTGATGCAAAACGTACTTTTCTCGAGGTGATGGACCGCAAGGATTTGCCTGAAGATTTGCTTCATCGTGCCAAGAATTTCAAGATTCGCGGCTCATCCGGCAAGGTCAATATCGCGCTTGATGGTCTACCTGAGTTCAGCGCCCTGCCGAAGGGTTCACCGCTCACCCTCGGACACATGCATTTCACCGACACACTCGCACGGTTGGAACACGCCTATGATGACTGGAAAGACAACCACTGGTCGATTGACCCGTATGTAGACACCCTCATACCTTCCCAGTTCGATCCAACCCTTGCACCGCCAGGTAAACACATGATGTCTGTGTTTGTGCAGTATTGCCCTTATGACCTCGAAGGAGGCTGGACGAACGAGAAGAGAGATGCCTTCGGCGAAACGGTTATCAATCAGATCGCAAAATACAGCCCTGACTTCAAAGACATGATCCTGCATACAGAAGTTCGCACGCCTCAAGAAATAGAAAATGAAATCGGTCTCACTGAAGGCAATATTTTTCAGGGTGAATTGACGCTCGACCAACTCATGTTTAACCGACCCTTTCCCGGCTATGCCCAATATCGTGGGCCCGTGAAAAACATGTATATGTGCAGTTCATCCAGTCACCCGGGTGGTGGTGTCATGGGGGCGCCGGGAGCTAATTCTGCTCGAGAGATTTTAAAAGATTTTGGTCGAGACAATACGGTTCCGGAAGATTTTGGTGATGACTAAATCTAAAACAATCGTTCTGGTAGGAGGGGGTCACAACGGACTCGTTTGTGCTACCTACATAGCGAAGGGGTTAGGGAAGGCTGGATATGCAGTCCAGGTTCTCGAAGCGCGCGACAACATCGGTGGCGCTGCAACAACCCGTAGTTTTGGCGAAGATAGCAATGGTCGCGGTTTCAAAGTCTCTGGGCTTGCGCACGTGCTTCACTCACTTAGTCCACAAATCTGTACCGACCTGGATCTAACTAGTGTTGGGTTCATGGCGGGACCATCCATAGAAACGATATCACTCGGGCTCGAGGGCGATCATCTGATGCTGGGTGCACAAGCAGTATCAGGGAATAGTCTGTCCCGGAAGGATATTGAGTCCTACGCTCGCTTCAAGAAAAAATTTCGATCCTATGCCAAAGCGTTGCAACCCTTGATGACGAACAAGCCACCTCGACTCAAGGACATGGACCGCAGAGATCTGATCACCCTGACAAAACTGGGCTGGGCGCTGCGCTTTGGACTCGGTGCGAATTCGATGCTCGAGTTGCTACGAGTGGGCGGTATCAACATTTACGACGTACTCAACGAAGAGTTTGACAACGAGAGGCTCAAAGGAGCCATTGCTGCGGATGCCGTGATCGGTCACCACATGGGTCCGCGCACGCCGACCACGGTGCTGACCTATCTACACCGGCTCCAGGGGGAGTTGCACAGCCCGCAAACCCTACCACCGGGCGGGATGGGGCAAGTGACAGAAGCACTTGCCAACGCCGCCAGGAAGGCTGGTGTGGTCATTCGGACAGGAGCAAAAGTCGCCCGAATACTTGTACAAGAAGGCGCTGTAACCGGTGTCGAACTGGATTCAGGAGAGCGAATCGACGCAGCGTTGGTCATCTCAAACGCAGATGCAAAGACAACGTTTCTAAAACTGGTGGGTACGCAGGATCTTGATGCCATGTTCGCCCACCGTATCCTGAAGACGCGCACGAACGGCACAGTGGCAAAACTTCACTTAGGGTTAGCGGGCTTGCCTGAGGTAAGTGGTTTGTCCGTCGATCAACTCGGCCAAAGACTGCTGATATCGCCTGACATGCGCTACGTGGAACATGCTTTTAATCATGCCAAGTACGGTGAGTTTTCAGAGCGCCCGGTATTGGAGATAACGATACCGAGTATCACAGATTCGTCTCTGGCACGGGTCAATCATCACGTCATGTCGGTAGTCGCAAGCTTCGCACCCTATACGCTGAAGACCGGTTGGGATCAGGGTCGCGACGTTTTTGCAGATCGTATCGTCGCTCTGTTGGGAGAGTACTTTTCAGGCATCGCATCACAAATTGTTGCACGCGAACTGCTAACACCGGTTGATATCGAAGCAGAATACAATATTACCGGAGGTCATTGGCATCACGGAGAACTCAGCATCGATCAGTCCTTCATGATGCGCCCCATTCACGGTGCTGCGCAGTACGACACACCTGTTGATGGGTTGTTTTTGTGTGGCGCGGCGGCGCACCCCGGAGGTGGAGTAACCGGTGTACCGGGTCGTATTGCTGCTGAAAGAATTCTTGCGATGAGTAGCGGGAAATAGTCGTGGAAAGAGATCATTTTCGACAAGTACTGCAACACTCTACCTTTCACGACCGAATCGAAGATCATAGTCTGATCAAGAACTGGATGTCCTGGAATGGAT
>SMWK01000199.1 GCA_004356895.1 Gammaproteobacteria bacterium | reverse complement strand
GTCACGATGCGGATTCCGTTACCCCTCTGACTATCCGCGTAAAGTCGCCCACTATGAAGCCAGATTTCAGAACTCGACTGCAAAGTGATGCTCGTGTTGTGATCGAGACGCAACGTCGTGTACTCATCGAGTCGGATAAACAAACGCCCCTTGCCCGAGGTTCGCAACATCGCACCCTCCTGCAAAAGCGGTGCAGGTACCTCGTCCGAGCCGCGCACTGAGTGTCCGCCGCTTGCAAAGACAAGTTCGCCGCTGATACCTGGAGGGTCAACCGGTAGTTCGATGAGTACCATGTAGCCGATAGCCACGCCGAGCACGATGCTGGCGGCGAGCGCCAACCAGCGCCGTGTATGTGCCACCGGTTCCGGGGCTTGAATGGGCGCCTGTTCCCAGGCTTCCAGCACCGCCTGATATACGCGATCACGAACCGCATCCGGTGGCTCCGAACGTGGGCCGGCAAGTTCCATCAGCTTACGTACGTCGTCGTCATGCTCGCTCATAAGGGTATCGGTATCCTTCATGTGGCGGCCTGCAATTCCTGCTGCACATCGCGAAAGCCACGTCGGAAGGCACGCCGGGCGCGTGCCAGTAAAGATTGGGTTGCAATCGAGCCGGTACCAAGACGATCAGCAATTTCGCTGACTGACAATCCTTCCAGGTATTTCCATTCCAGTGCCTTGCCATATCGATCCGGTAGGTAGTCCAGCGTCAGCTGCACGAGTTTTTCGGTCGATAACCGATCGACCTCGTCGTTGAAGTCGATCTGCAGACTTTCCAGTGCCGATGTCAGTCCTGGATCGTCGTCGAGGCTGACCAGCACCTCCGACTTGCTTCCGCTGTGCTGATACCAGTTACTGATCTCGTTGCGGCAGATCTGGCATAGCCAGGTGAATAAGGAGGCTTCACCTCGATAGCCAGATAGGTTACGCATCGCTTTGAACAGGGTCTCCTGGACAATGTCCTCGCACGCATCCGCTTGTGAGACGCGCGCGTTGCAGAATCGAAACAGGCGGGCGAAGTACACCTCAAAGAAGCGCTCGAAGGCTTGCCGGTCCTTTTGCAGTACACGTTGTACAAGCTGATAGTCGTCTGTGTTGTGCATGATTTCCGGTGTCTACCGACCGGGGTGTTAGACAGGACATGGGTCGATTATCAATCGACTATGGAACAATTAATTGACCTGCCCGAGAAGGTCTATTTGTGTCAGTTTACTGGACGAAATGTGAGGGGTGGACGCCGAAGTTATTCGGAAGTATATGCCCGCACCAGTCGATCCAGAAACTCCAGGCCGTCGAAAAACGATTCGATGAGAATCCGCTCATCTCTCCCGTGGGCTCGGACGTCATTCACGTCACCGAAGATGCCCGATACGCCATAAACCGGGATCCCGATGTTACGGAAATAAAGCCCGTCAGTTGCCCCCGTGCTCATGGTAGGAATCACAATCACACCAGGCCACAGAGCCTCGGTGATCTCCTGTATCGGTGCCATCACTTCCTCCGTCAGCGGTGAGGCCGGGCTGGGTGTAGGCTCATTCATGAGCGTGAAGGATATCTGTGGGTCGTCCACCAAGCCGACCAGCGTTTGTAGTACTTGCTCATGTGGTACACCCGGCAGGATGCGGCAGTTGACGGTCGCCGTCGCACGTTGCGGTAGCGCGTTTTCTGCGTGCCCGGCCTGTAGTTGAGTCGCCACGCAAGTGGTGCGCACACGGGCATTGTAAGCAGGGACTCGCTCGAAGAATGATACGCTCGCCGCTGTTGGCGGGTGCTCGAGAATGCCTTGCGCAATCTCTGTCTGTCGGGCTGGAAGTGCCGAAAATCCCTGCCGGACCCAGGCACGGGTGACTTCGTTTAGTTCGATGGGAAATTGATACTTCGAGATCCGGGTCAGCGCTTCGGCGAGCTGATAGATGGCATTGTCAGTGCGTGGTAGTGAACTGTGTCCACCGGGATTTGTTACCTCCAGCTCGTAACTCTGGTAAACCTTCTCGGACGCCTGGACGCTAATGGCGATGCGCTTGCCGTTCTGCATCGAACCGCCACCACCCTCGTTCAGCACGAAAGCTGCATCAACCAGCTCAAAGTGCTCAGCGAGCAGGTACTGCACGCCGTTGTTCGGGCCGCCTTCTTCATCTGCAGTCAGTGCAACGATGATATCGCGATTCGGACGATAACCCTCTTGTTTTAAGCGAATCAGATTGGCCATCCAGATTGCGCACATCGCCTTGTCGTCAGTGGTACCGCGCCCGTAGTAATAACCGTCGCGTTCCAGGAACTCGAATGGGGGAATGGTCCAATCACTGGGTTGTGCTTCCACGACATCGAGGTGCGCGAGTAGCAGGATGGGTTTTTTGGTTGGTGCGGGACTTTTCAGGCGGAATACGAGGTTTCCCTTGCGGGGTGCGGGCGCCAGGATATGGAGGTCGCTTGCAGGGAATCCGGCGTCGCGTAGTCGCGACGCCATCGCTTCGGCCGCGGCAGTGTTATCGCCAACGGAATCTGTCGTGTTGATCTCGATCAGCTCGCGGAAGATGTCCCTGGCGAGCAGTTCATGATTTGATAACTCGGCGTTTGCACCGGCGTTAATCGTTATGGCAGAGATACTTAAAACCAGGCGGACAAGGCACCGTCCCATTGGCGTATTAACCGTAGTTTGGAACGTTGGCATGTTAACATGTGGTAGTGATTAGCCGAGGTCAGGTGTTGCTCTTTTCCCGGCGGATCCAACGGCTGGTAGCACGTACGTCCTCTACAGGTTCCGCTGCTTTCTGCCAGCCGGTAAAACCTTCCTCCAGGTGTGCTACGTCGGTAAAACCCATCTCTTTGAGCGCGACAACGGCAAGTACGGATCGCCCACCGCCCGCGCAGAACAGTATGGTGCGCCGATTCTCGGTAAAATAATCGCGAAAGTAGGGGCTCTGCGGATCCGCCCAGAATTCCAACATGCCGCGGGGTGCATGTTTGGAACCGGGGACGGTGCCGAGATCGACACGTTCCTGTAACTCGCGGATGTCGAGCAGTAGAAGATCCGGGTTCGCCGCCAACTCCTCTTTGAGTTCTGCCACACTCAAGTTTTCGATGTTTTTCTTTGCGTCGTTGACCACCGAAAATATGCTTTTTATTGGCACTTCGCTGCTGCTCCCATGCTGGACCGATTGTCTATCCTAGCAGAACGTGACCTTTCCTCAGCCCGGACTATTGTCGAGTTCACCGCTATGCTGGTGTCTGGCGAGAACCCCTCCAGGTGAGAATTGAATAGCTCGGACATAGGCACCGACAGCGCGGACCTAACGCGAGGCGTGTACCACGGCTGGTGGATCGTTGCCGGTCTGTTTTTTGTCTTGACGATTTCATCTGGCTTCGGTTTTTACAACCTATCCGTTTACATGAACGTGTTGGCGCATACCCGCGGTTTTGCGATCACAGACGTTTCCATCGCGGTGAGTCTCTTTTTCGTCGTGGGTGGGGTTACCGGCATGTGGGTTGCCAGTCTTATCCAGCGTTTTGACGTACGTTGGGTGATGATTGGCGGCGCGGCACTCGGTGGGTTGGCGCTTGGTCTGATCGGCAGCGTGACAGAACTCTGGCAACTCTACCTCGTGTACGGTTTGTTCGGAATCGGTAACAGCGGCGTATCGATCGTGGTCGCGACGACGTTAGTGACCCGTTGGTTTCCCGGGCCGAATCGATCGGTAGCGTTGTCCATTGCCTCCACCGGTTTGTCCATGGGTGGGGTGTTGCTCACGCCGCTCTCGGCATGGCTGCTGAACCGTTGGGGGATGGAAACCGCCATTCCCTGGTTCGGCTTTGCGTTTTTTGTGCTGATTGTGCCGGTTGCGTGGTGGCTCATGCGCGCCAGCCCGGAAGCGGTGGCTGAGCAAGTCGCCGAAAATGGTCAGAAGGATGTTTGGCACTATCGCGATGCCATCCGGAGCCGGTTTTTTATGCTGTTGAGCGCAGGTTATGTGTTGTGTATGGGGGCGCAGGTAGGTGGCATCGCCCACCTTTACAACTATGCCGAGGCGCTCGCCGGGTTCAAGGTCGCGGCGTTCGCCATTCAGGCGCTGACCATCACCAGCATACTGAGCCGGTTTGTAGGTGGATGGATCGTGATCAAGGTGAGGATTCGTGTCTTCACGCTCGGTAATCTGCTTGTGCAAGCGTTGGGTCTGGTGATCATCGCGATAGCGGAGGATGTGACTGTGGTGTTGATCGGTGCCGCAGTTTTTGGCAGCAGCATCGGTAATCTGTTGATGTTGCACCCGCTTTGGCTTGCGGAGGCGTTCGGCATCCATGACTATCCGCGAATATTTTCATCATCCAACGCGGTGATGGTTCTTGGCGTCGCGGCGGGCCCGGTGCTGCTGGGTGTGCTCCATGATGGATTCGGCTATTCGGTGGCCTATCTCGTCGCGATGGGAGTATCGTTGGTGGCATTTGCCGTCATTTACGGCGCGGGGAAGAACCCAGAAACGAACGCTGATCTCTGATGTCAAACTAGATCCGCTCGTTGCAGTATTTAGGAAATATTCATGCGGCTAATCCGCTTATCTCACAGAATTTCTGCGTTCATCGTTACCGTTGAGACAGGCTTATGCGCATTTTTGTTCGCTTTGGCATGGGCGGGTACGTCGGTTGCCGCCTTACCTGTTCAGTTGGCAGACGGCGAGCCACTGCCGACTCTCGCCCCCATGTTGGAGCGCACCACACCGGCAGTCGTAAACATTGCGACCTTCACTACTGTGCAAGTGACCAATCCGCTCCTGGCCGATCCATTCTTTCGTCGTTTCTTCAACGTTCCCCGCAACAGAAGCTATCGGAGAACACAGGCCGCGGGTTCCGGCGTTGTGGTGGATGCAAAACGCGGTTACATAGTGACGAACAATCATGTCGTGCAACGCGCTGATGAGATAAGCATTACCCTGGCGGATGGGCGCACGCTGCAGGCAACTTTGGTTGGCAGTGATGCTCAAGTCGATTTGGCCGTGCTCCAGGTAGACGCCGATTCACTGAGCGAAATTGTTTTTGCGGACTCCAGCGATCTGAGGGTTGGCGACTTCGTTGTAGCCATTGGCAACCCGTTCGGGCTCAGTCAGACGGTAACGAGCGGCATCGTCAGTGCCCTTGGTCGCAGCGGTCTCGGCATCGAGGGTTATGAAGATTTCATCCAGACCGACGCGTCCATCAACCCCGGCAACTCCGGTGGCGCGCTGGTAGATCTCAAGGGGGAGCTGGTTGGAATCAACACGGCGATCTTCGCACCGAGCGGCGGCAACGTTGGCATAGGATTCGCGATTCCGGCCAACCTGGTTCGGGTGATCATGGATCAACTCATCGAACATGGCCAGGTGCGACGCGGATATCTCGGCCTCTCGGTGCAGGCGCTCAATCCCAAGTTGGCCGAAGCGTTCGACGTAAAAAGTCGCCGGGGGGTGATTGTCGTGGATGTGGAGCCGGGGAGCGCTGCGGAAGCTGCGGGCCTCGAGTCAGGTGACATCATTGTCCGAATCGAAGACAAACAGATTTCCAAGGTGGCAGATTTTCAGAGTCAGGCAGCGATGATATTCGTTGATGACAAGGTGGCCATGGCGGTGCTGCGTAACGGCCGCGCCCGACGTTTCAAGCTCGAATTGGGAGAAGATAAGCTGGAGAATGTACCCGGAGAACGAATCGATCCTCGACTCGCGGGCACCAAGTTACAGAATTTCCGCAACACCGAAGAGACAGCCATGGGTGCGGGCGTACTGGTAACGGCCGTATCGGCCAAAAGCTTAGCTAAACAATCTGGGTTACGCGCGGGGGACATCATCGTGGAAGCCAACCGTGTGGCAGTGGGTAATCTCACTGATCTTCGGGACGGCTCCCGACGCAGCGCGCGTCAAATCCTGCTGCGAATTTATCGGTCGGGACAGTATGGGAACGTGGTTATTCGCTAATCAGTCATATCTTCGGATAGTCATTCGAACATGATTACGCTACGCGCAACCTCCCCGGTTTCGAGGGTGGTCATCGCATCGTTGACGTCTTCGAGTTTGATTCGCGAAGCGATGAGATCATCCAGATGCAGCCTACCTTGCAGATAAAAATCCACGAATCGAGGCATATCCACCCGAAAGCGATTCGAACCCATATTTGAGCCCTGCAGGGTGCGTTCCTGGAGGAATTCAGGACCGTGGATTTCGATGTGCGTACCCATAGGGATCATGCCGATAATTGTGGCGGTGCCGCCACGCTGCAACATCTTGAACGACTGCTCGGCCGTTTTCTTCAGGCCGATGGCTTCGAAAGAGTAATGTACACCACCACCGGTTAGTTCGCGCACTGTTTCGATGGGGTCCACATCGCTTGCGTTAATGACGTCGGTTGCACCGAACTTGCGCGCCAGATCCAATTTGTTGGGTATCGTGTCTATTGCGATGATGCGCGCAGCACCCGCTATGGCAGCACCGTTGATGGCTGACAAGCCCACGCCACCACATCCGATGATTGCGACTGTGCTTCCTGGTTCCACCTTGGCGGTGTGAATGACCGCACCAACGCCGGTAGTAACAGCGCAGCCGATCAATGCCGCGCGGTCGAGGGGCATGTCTTCGCGAATCTTGGCGATAGCGTGCTCGTGCACGAGCATGTACTCGGCAAAAGAGGACAGATTGAGAAATTGCCAGATGCCTTCTTCGCCTTTGCTGAGCCGTTGAGGTTGATCCTTCGGGCGTTGCAGTTCGGGTTCCTGGCACAACGACATATGACCGGTGAGACAGTGCTCGCAATGACCGCAAAAAGCCGACAGACAAGTGATCACGTGATCGCCAGGCTTCACATAGGTGACGTCACTGCCAACCGCTTCGACGATTCCGGCAGACTCGTGTCCCAGCACGGCCGGAAGCGGATAAGGATATGAGCCGTTCTGGAAGTGCAGATCGGAGTGACACACGCCAGCGGCTACTGTCCGGACTAGAACCTCACGCGGGGTTGGATCTCCGTGCTGGATGTCTTCAATTTCCAGCGGCGTATTGATTTCACGTAGTACCGCAGCCTTCATGTCTCCTCCTCAAGGGTGTGGCAGATGAGCCGTGAAGTGTGCCAAACGCATGTATGGATTACTACACTACAGAGGGTACTATTCCAGTTTATGCCGGCTGGAACATACGGGGCTGGTAAAATTCCCTCCAACCAAGGCGATGAGATGGTGTTGATCGGACTAGGATCCAACCGCGGGGACTCCCGAGATTTCGTCTTGCGGGCAATGATGCGTCTGGAGCAGTTTTCGGCTGGAGAGATGCTCCGCTCGCACTTGTGGCAGACATCTCCGGTCGATTGTCCCTTGGGTTCTGGTGACTTCATCAACGCGGCCGTCGCTTTCGAGGCGTGCTCGGCGCTCACGCCGGAGTCGCTGCTGGCAGACTTAAAATCCTTGGAAGTCGAATTCGGGCGCGCGCTCAACGCGGTTCCCAATGCGCCGCGGGAGATCGATCTGGATCTGTTGCTGTTTGACGACCATATACGTGATAGTTCCGATTTCACACTGCCTCACCCGCGAGCGGTCAACCGGCTTTTTGTGCTCGCACCGGCGGCGGAAGTGTTACCTGAGGCGATCTGGCCGAATAACGGGCATTCGATTAATCAACTATTGGCCAAGCTCCAGACAGATGAGCAGGTTACCAGGCTCGAGCTTGCGCTGCGTTAACATCATCTGCGGGGTTGTCGTGGTGGTGGTCGGGCTGCAGGCCCACAGCTACGAGGGCCCGTTTCATCAGAAACTCACGTTTCTTGCTGCAAAACAGTTTAATCGTTGCGTTGCTGGCACAGCGGTTCCAAGGCTCACTGCATTGCAGGTGCGTTATGTCGCAAAAAGCAACATCGGTCAGGCGGAAACCAGCATTTTCGTGCGGATGTTCAATTGGAGTTATTACGACCGGGGCGCGCAAGCCGAACGCAGTATGCTCTGGCTCATCGACACTCGGTTTCACAAACATTTCAACGAGGTTGTGGCTGGCTTGGACGACGCGGGAAATACGGCTGAACGGTATCGTAGTCTTGGTCGGGTGGTGAATTATGTGCAGGATGTGACTTCGCCTGCGCGTGCAGTTCCGGTTTATACCGCTCGCTTCTGGCGCCTCAACCTTGCGGATCGTTTCGATAGCTTTCCGCTAGACGAAGAAGCCATAGAGGAGGCGCTCTCAAATAGTTGCGATTATCTGCATTCTGCCAGAGACAGTTATCTGCAGATTCTCGCAGACGCCGCGTCGAATACTCTCGCCGCTGTGCAGGGTCCGATGACTGGCATGCCGGTATCCTGGGAAAGCTTCTGGAAGCTCAGCGACGACGAACACGGCTTCGGTGAGTACGGTCCGGCGGGAAACAACTTTGGTAGGAAAAGCGAGTTCCGCTGCGGAGAAGCGGAGCGCTGTGTGCTGCTGGACAACGACCCGCTGTATGCCGACTTTGCGTTACATCGTCACATCGCAGCGGTAATTGGAACAATGCGCGCCTTGAAGGTGCTGCAGAGCCAAGGTTTGCCAGTAGTTGCGGAAGAGTGAAAAGGGATTGGCAGCGCGACGGGGTTGTTGTCGAACCATGAAGCTCGGCATAACCCCCTGGGATTTCACCGATCGAACGGCGCGCGGGCTTACCGAACAGGCGCGGATGGCAGAGTCGTTCGGCTACGATTCATTCTGGCTTCCCGAGAACCATTTCAACCTGAATGCGATTCCGGATCCGCTGATGCTGCTCGCGGCAGTGGCCGCTGGTACCGAACGGATTCGTCTGGCGACAACCTCGTATCTGCTCCCGTTACGCAACCCGTTGCAAGCCGCGGAACAGGTAGCCGTGTTGGATCAGCTTTCCGAGGGGCGGGTAACACTGGGTGTGGGTAGAGGATACGCATCGACGATGCTCAAGGCATTTAACGTTGTGCCGAGAGAAAAACGTAAGCTCTTCGAGTGGTGCCTCCAGACGATGCAACAGGCATGGTCCGGTGAGCCGGTTGCGTTGCGCGAAGGTGATGAGCCTGTAACAGTTGATCCGTTGCCAGTCCAGAAACCGCACCCGCCAATCTGGGTCGCCGCGTTCGGTCCGAAAGCGCTTGCCCAGGCTGGGCGCTTAGGTTTGCCGTACCTGGCTTCTCCCGTCGAGAGTCTTGCCACGCTGGAAAGCAATTATGCACGGCACACCGTTGCCGCGATTGAGGCCGGGCATGCAGAGCTTAAAATCGTTCCCATTATGCGAACGGTTTTCGTTGCTAAAAATTCTTCTGAGTCGACCGCCCTGCGGGAACGAATTCATCAGGAAGCACAAAAGTCCGGTCGCCTTGAAGAAGACGCTTCGATTGACGATTGGAGCATCGTCGGAGACGAGGCATACGTGCGTGACAAGTTTGCCGAATATCAGGAAAGGCTTCGAGTGAGCCATCTCGTGGCAACCCGGTTGCGCATTCCGGGCGTCGATAAAACAACGCTGCAAAGATCCGTCGAAAAAGTCGCTGAGATTGTCGGCGGGTAATTGGTTTCCACTGACCTGTTAACAAGGAAAAGAATGAGTTTCAGAATTTTGTTCCCAGCCATGCGATGGCCCGAAGGACGCGAAATAGAAATTGCCAGCATGGGTGATAACGGAAAGGCGGAATTTTGCGATTCCTTCGACGAAGTTACTGAGGATCAATGGTCCAACTGTGATGCGGTTATCTGTGTGCTGGATATTCCGGAACCTCATCGCAACCTGATGACGAAGTGCCGCATCTTCGTCACTCCTAAAGTTGGTTTCGACAACCTGGACGTTGAGGGATGGGGCAATCTCGGTGTACCGGTATGTAACGTACCCGACTACGGCACCCTGGAGGTCGCGGATCATGCCATGGCGCTGATGCTGTCGCTTATGAAAGGCATCACGTTCCATACCCGGGAACTGAAGCGCGATCCCCAGGGCCTGTGGCGCCCGGCTTTGAATCCTTTTGGTAAACGTCTGTCGGCTTGCGTATTCGGCATCGTGGGGTTAGGACGCATAGGAACGGCGACGGCTCTACGAGCCAAGGCGTTCGGCATGGACGTCGTTTTTTACGACCCTTACCTGGGTAATGGCGCCGATCTCGCCATCGGCGTCCGCCGGGTACATTCTCTCGAAGAGCTTTTTGGCGAGAGTGACGTAGTGAGTTTGCACCTGCCGTTGACC
>SMWK01000198.1 GCA_004356895.1 Gammaproteobacteria bacterium | reverse complement strand
TACGTTTCTCTCGAACGTTTCGAGCATGCCCGGCTGGCCTTCAAGAACGCCATAAAAGCAAACCCGCGCAGCTGCCACGCATACAACCAGCTCGGCGTCTTGTCGAGGCAGTTTGGTGATTTTCGTGGTGCGGAAGAGCTTTATCAGGCCTGTCTGAAGCAGATGCCTGAATTCAAGGATGTCTATCTGAACCTGGGCATTCTTTATGAGCTGTATCTCGGTAAGTTGCCGGAGGCATTGGCGGCATACCGTCAGTATCAGTTGCTGTCGCAACAACCCGATCGCAAGGTTCTGGGCTGGGTCATGGATCTGGAACGGAGGCTTGGCGTCTGATGAGAATAAGACGATGCCTGCCAAGGTGCCTGCGAAGATGCCTGAATAACAGCTTGTGGCTGCTCACCCTCGTCGGGGCATCTACCTCAACCTATGCTGCACAAGCACCGGAGGCGGATGAGATCGACAACAGCCTCCTGAAGATAGAGAGGGCCGAGAAGCTGAGAATGCCCACGGGATTCATACAACTTGATGAAACCGTGATCTCCGGCAACCAAGAGTTGCCCAAAGTTCTGTATATCTTGCCATGGCGGCAACCTAGTGGGCTGCCAGATATTGATTTGCAGGCGGAATTCACCGAAATGGACATATTCCGTCGTCTTTACCCACCGGCATACCGGCGGGAACTTAAGTATTTTGCAACGTTGGATGGAAAAAACTCGGAGGAGTAAGCAGCAATGGACACGTACGCGACCGTAGTAGGGTTCTTCCAAGACGGAGGCCCTTTCATGTACCCGATAGCCATCATACTCGCCATCGGTGTAGCCATCGCCTGCGAGCGTTGGTTTTACCTCTCTGGTCAGACGCGGATCAATCGACGCGATTTCGAAAAAATCCTGCCTCTGCTCAAGCAGAAGCGACAGCGCGAGCTCGAAGGTATCACCAGACAGTCCAAGTCCGCCGTGGCGAGGATCATCGCCGATGGCATCAATCGCCGCGGTTCATCCCGGCGCCGTTCAGACATCGAGTATGCGATGGAAGAGGGATTGCTCGAGATTCTGCCGAACATTGAGCGGCGTACGCCGTATCTGGCGACGTTCGCCAACATCGCAACGCTGTTGGGGTTGTTGGGCACCATCATCGGTCTGATAGCGGCGTTTACCGCCGTTGCCAATGCAGATCCTGCGGAAAAAGCATCTTTGCTTTCCCAGAGCATCTCCATTGCGATGAACACCACCGCATTTGGTTTGATGGCTGCGATCCCGCTGCTACTCGTTCACTCGGTGCTGCAAAGCAAAACCAGCGCCATCGTCGAGAGTTTGGAAATTGCCGTGGTGAAATTCCTGAACCTCATGGAAGGTGACGATCGCCCCCCTGCCAAAACACCTGCCGTTGCGAAAGCGCAACCGGCTAAAGCCTGATAACGACCTCTTACTCGGCAATCGCTAATACCAGGAGCAGGCATGGATCGCATCAGACATCGTAAACACAAACATCGGGAAGCGGCAGATCTCGACGTCACGTCGTTCATGAATCTGATGATCGTGTTGGTCCCCGTGTTGTTGCTGTCTATGGTATTTACCCACACGACGGTCATCGACTTGAATTTTCCTTCGGGCGACAACGCTGCCGATGCATTCGATCCTGAATCCGTGTACCTGGAAGTTGTGGTGAATTCCGCTGGGTTCGTCGTTGCCGATGGACGTGGTGGAGTCATCAAAACTTTGCCGAAGGTAGAGGGCGAATACGACTACGCAACGTTGTCGTTGGTGATGCAGGAACTGAAGCGACGCATGCCAGAGAAACAGGACATTAGCGTGCTGCTCATGGAGGACACCACCTATCAGACGCTCGTGTCGGTGATGGACAAAGTGCGCTCCTATCCAACGGTGCAGAATCTGGAAGTAGTTCAGGGCGAGCTGTTTCCCGTTATCTCGCTGGGTGACGCGCCACGCAAACAGCCAAAAGCTGTTGCACAGGTGAGCGCGCCTCGGGGGAGTCGCACGTGAGCAAACTTCGCCACCAGCAGCGACGCGGCCATCAGAAGAAATCACGCAAGTTCGCCGGCCTCAACCTGGTGTCCCTCATGGACATCTTCACCATTCTCGTGTTTTTCCTGATGGTGAACTCCTCCGAGGTCGAGGTGCTGCAGACGAGCTCGAAGATAAAGCTGCCGGATTCGACCTCCGAGCAAACGCCTGAAAATCGCTTGGTCATCTCGGTGGATACGGACGATATAGTGGTGCAGGGTCGGCCTGTGGCAAAAGTAGCCGACCTACGCGCGCAGGACGTCAACATCATTCCGGGCTTGAATGCCGAGCTCGAATACCAGGCAAGTAGAAAGGGTGAAATACCCGAAGACGGGTTCAAGATCACCATCATGGGCGATCACGAGCTGCCGTACTGGCTGTTGAAGAAGATCATGTTTACCTGTCAACAAGCCGACTTTGCGCGCATCTCGCTTGCCGTGAATAAGCTGGACGGCGCAACCCTTGAAGAACTCGGGGTAAACAGCGAAGGGTTAGCTCCTGAGGAATCGACCGGAGCGGCATCATGAATGTCGTGATGTATCAATACGACTACTCGCTGCCCTGGGATTCTGGCCGGTCTGATACAAAAAGTTTGAAGAAGTGGCTCCTTGGCTGTGTCCTTACCGTGTTTATATTGGGCATTGCCATGCCGTGGCTACCGGTTCCGGAAGTCGAACGTGAGGAGCTCGAGGCGCTGCCGCCTAACCTCGCGCGGATCATGATGGAAAAACCTGAACCCGTGGTGGTGGTGCCGCCGCCAAAACTCGAAGTGATTGAAGAAGAACCGGATAAACCGAAGCCCGAAGAACCGAAGCCCGAAGAGGTTCCGCCGGAACCGGAACCCCAAGTCGCGGATGCTAAAGAGAAGGCGGCCATCTCAGGTCTGCTGGCGTTCAAAGATGCTTTTGCGGATATGCGCGATGCCGTGGATGTTTCCAAACTTCAGGACACCGGTGCCATCCAACGAGGTGCCGGTGAAGCTGCGAGCATCGATCGTTCGCTCCTCACGTCCAAATACGGCACTCGTAGCGCAGGTGTGAACGTCGCCGCACTTTCTCGGGAAACCGGCGGGGTCGCTCTGTCGGGACGCGAGACGACAAAGGTGGAAGTGCCCGTTGCCAGCAAAGGTACCGGTGGGGCGCGCAGACCCCGTGGCAGAGACGCTCGGCAACGCAGTATCGAGGAGATTCGCCGCGTGTTCGATGCGAACAAAGGGGCTATCTTTGCTATTTACAACCGGGCACTCCGCGTGGATCCCACGCTTCAGGGTCAGGTAGTTCTCGAGTTGGTGATCGATCCAAACGGGGTGGTACGCGATGTGAGAGTGGTGGCTTCCGAGCTTGCCGATGAGGCGGTAGTTGCCAAGATCGTCAACCGCATCCGGCTGTTCAACTTCGGCAAACGCGACGTGGGCACAACCACCCTACGTTATCCCGTGCACTTCCTGCCGACTTAACCCGGCGCTCTCTATATTCTCAGCTCGTCGACCTGCTCGCGTGTGACGCGATTAATCCGTTCGATTGGGCACTGCAACCCGTCGGTGGTGACCGCATCGAACTCGGCCCAGATGGTATTGTTCGACATGGTGACGCCGATGTGCTGAGCCCAGCTCAAGCCGCCGCATCGGCGCTTCAGGGTCAGCAGGTATCGCTCATCCGGGCTCAGGCTCAACACCACATGCTGGGCATCGATGCGTTCCCAATCGCTGATGCGATTGGCCGAGGTGATGCTCAGCACGGCTTCTCCGAGATTCGACGCTTCAATCGTAGTGTCGGGTGGGGGAAGTGCCAGGCACGGCCAAGCCCATGTCAGGGAAGCGAATATCAGACTGTGAAGTATTTTCATGCCATTTTCTCCGCCTTCATGAGCTGATTGGAAGACTAGTTTGCCGAACCTGAACGAAACCTGAATTTGTCCGACTCGTCTACAGTTGATGGTCGCATCTCCCGTATTCAGCAAATTCCCGGGGTGTTTGCGCTTGGGCGGCAACGTCGGCAAAGTTAGCCGCTTGATCTATCAGGGAAAGCGCTATGAGAGAAAGTAGAGTATGGGCCTGGCTCGCCGGATCGTTACTGTTGGTAGGCGTTGCGGCATACGGAGACGATGGACCGCTCGAGTATCTGGAGCGTGGTGCTGACGAGTCTGTGACCTTGGCACAAGATATCTGGCAGTTTGCAGAGCTTGGCTACCTGGAGGAGCGGAGTTCTACCCGATTGCAGAGCTACCTCGAGAGTCACGGATTTGAGGTTCGAGCGGGTGTTGCGGGTATACCGACGTCATTTGTTGCGAGTTCTGGCCAGGGTTCGCCGATTATCACGATCCTCGCTGAATTTGATGCGCTTCCAGGCTTGTCTCAGGACGCAACGCCTGAACGTAACCCCCTCGAAGAAGATGCGCCGGGGCATGCCTGCGGCCATCACCTGTTTGGGGCAGCTTCGGCAAGCGCGGGTGTTGCCATCGCTCGGTGGTTGGAAGAATCTGAGGTCAGCGGCACCATCCGTGTATATGGCACCCCGGCAGAGGAGGGTGGCTCGGGTAAGGTTTACCTCACCCGGGCGGGATTGTTTGATGACGTGGATGTGGTGTTGCACTGGCACCCGGGCGATCGCAATGACGCGTCTCCGTCGAGCTCGACATCCAACAAGTCGGGTCGTTTCACTTTTAAGGGCATCGCCGCACATGCCGCAGCCGCACCCGATCGCGGCCGTTCGGCACTCGATGGCGTTGAGGCGATGAACTATATGGTGAACATGATGCGTGAACATGTGCCAGCAGATACTCGCATACACTACGTCATTACCGATGGTGGCGATGCACCCAATATCGTTCCCGAATCCGCCCAGGTTTACTACTACGTCCGCCATCCGCAAGTGGCGAGGGTCTTGACACTTTTCGAGAGGGTAGTAACCGCCGCTCGGGCGGGTGCGATGGGCACAGGCACAACAATGACTTACGAGGTGATGCACGGCAACTATCCGGTGCTGCCGAACGACCGCCTCGCCCGGCTTGTGTATGACAACCTCGTGTCTTTGGGGGGCTTGAGTTACACCCAGGAAGAAACGCTTTTCGCAGAGCAAATTCGCAAAACCCTCATCGGCGAATTGCTGCCTCTCGCATCCGCTGGTGAAATACAGCCTTTCGTTTTCCGTCAACGTATGGGCTCGACGGATGTTGGGGATGTTAGCTGGACTGTACCCACGGTGGGTTTTGGCACCGCGACCTGGGTGCCCGGCACCCCGGCGCACAGTTGGCAGGCTGTCGCGAGCGGCGGCATGAGCATTGGACATAAGGGTATGTTGCTTGCCGCCAGGCTGTTGGCGGTCACCGCGGCGGATCTCTATCAAGATCAGGGAATAATCGATGCCGCCACGGAGGAATTTCACCGCCGCCGGGGAGCGAATTTTGAGTACAACTCCCTGCTGGGGGACCGCGACCCACCATTGGATTATCGGTTGTGAAACTGGCTCTCCTGCATCCCGGGGAGATGGGCGTCACCGTTGGGGTTGCAGCGCAGGACTCTGGACACTCGGTGTCATGGTTGTCAGAAGGGCGCAGTGACGCAACGGTTAAGCGCGCCATGGCGGCGGGATTTAGTTCATGCGTTTCACTCCTCGAATTGCTGGCACAAAGTGAAGGGGTGATATCCGTGTGCCCACCGAATGCTGCGGTAGCCGTTGCGCAGTCCGTTGTTGCGGCTGGTTTCGATGGGATTTACCTGGACGCCAACGCGGTCGCACCCCATACGGCGCGGCAGATACATGCGCTACTGGGGGATCGTTATGTGGATGGCGGCATCATCGGGCCACCGGCACTGCGCGCAGGCAGCACGAGGCTTTATCTCTCGGGATCACAGGCAAGCACAACTGCAACCTGGTTTGCGGGAGGGTTACTCGAAGCGATTACGATCGAGGGCGCGCCGGGCGCCGCCTCAGCCTTGAAGATGTGTTACGCCGCTTATACCAAAGGGACCAGTGCGATGTTGTTGGCTATTCGTGCGCTGGCGGAGTCTGAGGAGATAACGGGTCCGTTGCTCGACGAGTGGGCCATATCCCAGAAAGGGCTCGCGGACCGATCGGAACGCGCGGCGATTGGCACAGCACCCAAAGCGTGGCGTTTTGTCGGAGAAATGGAAGAGATCGCAGCAACGTTTGCCGCGGCCCGTCTACCCGATGGTTTCCATGGGGCAGCGGCGGAAATATATCGCCGCATGGCAGATCTCAAGAGCGTTCAATCGCCGAGTCTGGCAGGCGTGCTGGACCGTTTGCGGGCGAAGCGTTAAGCGTCGGTCTCGGCTTCCTCTTCAATGAGCTCCGGGGAAGCGTCAGCCTCAGGTTCGCCAGGAGTTTCCGTGCTTGCGGTTGTGCATGCCCAACCCATTTCCCCCAGCTTGCCAATGAACTCGCGAGCGCGATCCTCGCAATAACCGGCTTCATTGTTGGCTTGCCAGAGACTTTCCTGGGTACCTTCGCTCAGCTTGTTGTAGAGCACTTCGCAAGGCACGGGGTGACCTGGATCGGAATAGACTACCTCTACGGATCTGTGCAAGTCGCCGTTGGTACACTGGGTGAGATTTGCAGTGGCCAAGGCGGGCGTGCAGACCAACAGAGCGACGCTGAGCTTGTAGGATTTCGAAATTAGCATGGCGATCTCCTTGAAGTCGGTGCAAACCATAACATGGGTGAGGGTCGGGTGAGCCTGACTATGACTGGAACACCAAACCGTGTAACTTCGAAAGAATAATATGGCACCAGATTGACGCATGATTGATGAGAAACACAATTTTTCTAGCAGTTGCTGCTACGTGCTTAATGAGCTGCACAGCCATCGAAGCGAACAATCCCAGGGCAGGATTTCATGACCCGATCGATCTGATCCCCGCGGCGCTGGGTGACTACACCTGGAAGATTACGACCGACAGCGAGCAGGCACAGGCGTATTTCATCCAGGGCATGCAACTGCGTTATGCGTACAACGTCAACGAAGCGGTGAGATCGATGGCCGAAGCGCGGCGTATCGATCTTCACTGTGCCATGTGTTACTGGGGAGAAGCGTTTGCGCTCGGCTCTTTCCTCAACGGTGGTATGACGGAAGAAAAGGCACCCCACGCATATACGGCGATCAGCAAGGCGGCGGCACTCATTACCTCCACCACCAGCGAAGTCGAGCGGGATTTGATAAACGCGGCGCTGGTCCGTTATCCCGAAAACTACAACCCGAAAGCCCGCCGTCCGGTCGATGAAGCCTTTGCCGAAGAGATGGCGAAGGTTTATGAGAAATATCCGGATAATCATGAAGTAGCAACGGTTTATGCGGTGGCGTTGTTCCTGCTGGAGGAGCGACGTGGGTACCGGGACGTTGACGATCCGGATCTCATGCGCCTGCACGGTGTGCTGACAAGAGTTCTAGCACAAGACATTAAACACCCGGGTGCCTGCCATCTGTACGTTCACGCAACCGAGTCGAGTCAGCATCCTGATCTTGCGCTCGCTTGTGTCGAATTTCTTGGTGGTGCCATACCTGTTGCCAGTCATATACAACACATGCCTTCTCACACCTGGAATGAAGTTGGACTGTGGGGCAAGTCGGTTCGCGCGAATACGGCGGCGTGGCACTCAGACCTGAAAGCCCGGAACAATGAAGGCTTTTCCTATGGGCCGACCCACAATCTGCACATGTTGCTGTTTGCGGCTTCGTTTGATGGTCAGGGGGCGATTGCCATACAGGCTGGCAAGGATTACCGCAAAATCATCGATAATTCGATGTATGAGGTACTCACGATGATCCGCTTTGGTCGCTTCGATGAGGTGCTCGAAAGTAATAGACGACCGAAAGATGAGGTTAGCGCGGCTCTGTACGATTTCGCGTACGGTTACGCTAGTTTGAAAGAAGGTGATAAGCGTTCTGCGATGTCGATGCGTGACAAGGTGTTGAAATTCGCAGCCACATCAAAAGCGAATTTCAGATTTCACCCGGCCAGTCAGGTCGTTGGTACCGTCGGGCATATTCTCGAGGGGGAAATTCTCATGACCGAAGATGACCTCAACGGTGCGATCGTTGCGTTCACCAAAGCAGCCGAAGTCGAAGACTTGATGGACTATGACGAACCCGAACCATTACCGTTCGCGGCACGGCATTGGCTTGGCGCGGCGTTGCTCGAAGCCGGGCGTTTTGGCGAAGCGGAAAAAGTCTACCGCGATGAACTTACCGACCATCCACATAACGGATGGTCACTGTTTGGTCTACAGGCGGCACTGTCAGCACAGGGTAAACAAGATCCGGACGTGGACAGAGATTTCGAGGAAAGCTGGGCGAGATCGGACGTCTGGATCACGTCTTCGAAATTCTAGCTGGTGCAAGTCCAGCGGTAGCTATCATATAAATCAGCAACTTACTCCAAACATTACTTTTCGATATTTGGACGTGTAGACACTATGTAGACACTTGAATTAATGCTGTTAGAACCCAGCGCTAGAAAATCACGCCATTCCAACCCTATTCCAACCTGCTCTACTCCATAAGTTGCAGCACATGACTGTTAATCAGCGGGTCGCTGCAACGCGGTTGGCGGTTGAGCCCAGCAGGCGGAGCCATTCTCCTAAGCAATTCCAAGTAAGCGATCACTAACGCATTAGTGGTTTGGGTAACTCCCTGGGTAACACCGACACAATTTGGAATAGCCAGGGCTATCGTGAAGTACCCCATTTGTCAAAAGGGGTATCAATATATTCCGCACTGCAACAAAAAGCGGCCCCTTAAATCACGCTCTTAAGCAGACATAATCGGCCAACAGCAGACCAATTGGTACTGACACGCAGTTTAGAAAGTTTTCCGAGAGGCTCCCTGATGGTGTTTGGATCGATGTTTGTCTGGAGAGATGCTGAAATGAATAAGCAGACATCAAT
>SMWK01000017.1 GCA_004356895.1 Gammaproteobacteria bacterium | reverse complement strand
CTTTTTGTTGCGGTGCAGCATAGGTCAAATGTTCTCTACTGGATATTGCGCACCGACCTAAGGCTTATCCTTAGATTGGCTTCGGTGGGCCTGCTCTTACATAATGGACCCTTAGAAACCGCTTGTTTTACTTCCCGGAAATTCCATCTCGTCACTTCCCCTATTAAGCAAACCAAACTACCGTCCTGAAGCTTCGAAGATCTGCTTCAACCACAGTGCTTCATCGAGCAGGAATGCCTGGGAAAAATGCGAAAGAACTTTTTCCCCATCTAGTTCCTTGTACGCCACCAGATTGTGGTCTGCTTCAGGCAACAAGTGTATCTCCCAGGGTTTGTTGTTGTGTTCGATCTCGTGGTTCAGCAATTCAACACTTCTGGCCGTTGGCACCTGCGTATCCTTCCCACCGAAAGTCCAGCGAATCGGTATGTCCAGGGTTCTCAGCAATATCATCGGGTCCCAGTCCGGATCCGAAAAACCGCCAGACCACCAGAAATAGGTTTTAACGCCAATCCTGGAATGTTCCAGAAACGCTTCGGGCATTCCGGCAATATCTTTCGCCCAGGCTGTTTTTCGGTATTTCCGTTTCAGTGTTTTGAACTCACGCCATCCATCCTTGAGATTGGAGCGCGCGATGAAATGCACCGCATCGACAACTTCCGTGGCCTGAGCGATTGCCTCGGCGTCATATCCCTTTTCGTACAACGGGCTCAACGCTTGCCAACGGTCATTTTCGAGCGTGGAAACCGTGGGCCCGACGCGGATGAGTAACGCTTTGATGTCGGTTCGATGTTCAGCACTCAACGGAGCGATCCAGCCACCCAGGCTTACGCCTAGAATCGCAATCTGATCGGCATCGACCTTTGGGTGAGCACGGGCGAAATCGATCGCGTTCAATTGATCCTGCACTAGGATCTCAAAGTTCTGGGTGTAGCGACCTGCCGAAGATCCAACGCCACGTTTGTCAAAGAAGAAAGTTGCGATTCCAAAAGCGGGGAAACTGTATGGGTTACCGGAATTAAAGATGGAGCCCTTGCCACTCCCATGGGCGTATGTGATTAGCGGAAACGGCCCTTCTCCTTGTGGAAAGACGAAGATTCCGCTGAGTTTCGTGCCCTCCGACTCGAACTCAACCTGCTCCAGGTTGAAAGGTAACTTCCTTGCGATCAGTTCCCCATCCCGACGAATCGTTGATGCATCGATCATCACTTTGGATGATTGCTGGGAATTATCGTTTTTCCAGACGTAGCCGTCGTTCTGGTCTGGCGTAAGGCGCCCGATGAGACCATTCGTGATATTCCAAACTCGGTACGTGTTTTTCTCGCTCCCGCTCGGGAACACGGTAAACAACTCCCCGTTTGGTGTCTGATAACCCCCGGTAATCTCGGCCAGACTGAAAGGTGCGTTTAATAGAAGAATCAGCAGGCAGAGATGGGACTGTCTCATCAAGCAGGACGTTTTCGATCGTCCAGGTATTGCACCACCTGAGCGAGTCGTCGCCATGGCGTTACACAATTCCTTTCCTGAATTTCTGCTGGTTAACTCTCACAGCCATAACTTCGCGAAATTCATTACGCAAAGACAGGACCTGGATCGGCTCGACGTGTTCCGTATCGCTTCTGGGTGAGACATCGGGACTCTCAAGTAAAGTAGTTTCGAGTAGAAGTAATCCATCAATCCGGGGTGGTCCATAGTACCTCCCACTATTGTCCGCGAATGGCGTAGCCTTTCTTGCGTAACTCTTCGAGTAAACCCTCGTCATGAATCAATTCTCTGATCGATAAACTTGCGAAAGTTACGTCATTTTCACGTAGCCCTCTCTCCGCGGAAGTTATCCACAGAAGGCGGGCTTGTTTCAATAATCTGCTTGCTTGGGCGCTGCCGGAAAAAATCAAGCAATTGAGTCCCGCATCCGGATATTGCAACTCTTTCAATAAATCCGCATCGCCGTCTGCCCAGGCAATTGCTCTCTCTACCGCGCCTTGAAGATCAGAGTTGATCGCACCAATAAAGTCTTCAAAACAGGCTAACTCGGTTTCTAATGGAATGCTCCGAAGATCGTCGAACCATTGTTTGCTATCAAGCGGCTCGCTAGCATCCACTCTGGTGATCTCAATTCTTTTTTTCTTTGCGATCCTATTTAATGACCTGGAGATGCTTCCACCGCTTGTCAGTCCAAGAGAATCCAGAGCCTCTTTGAATAATTCTTCTGCCGCCCACATTGGTCTAAGTTCGAGTATTTTCTCGTTGTCCGGTGCATAGAGTGCCTTTATTTCTAAAAACCTGGCGTAGGTTTCTGGTGGTAAGACATCCTGTAGCGTTTGACCATTTGGGTTTTCTCTAAGTTTTTTCATTTTTCGAAAAATCCTGTAGGCTTTTAGCGGGTTTTTTTCCACAAGCCTCACAGATAGCCCAGTTAGATATTCCGTTGATTGCGATATGATCCACTCTACGCTTTCCGAATCCCATTCCAAGGATTTTGGTAAGGGATGATGGACGCCAAAAATCCACAGTACGTTATCGCCGTTTGTTACTTTCCATAGTGGCGGGCCAGGGCGTTTTCCTATCACGACGATTTCTTCTATCGGACGCGAAAGGACCGAGCGTTGGTCCTGAGCCGAAGGTTGATAACCGGCGCTTAACGTTAATACCAGAAAAAATACGAACTTGGTGCCAATATTCATCAGTATTTCACCGCTTTTTAAGCTAGTTTCTAACACTTCTCAGAGGTCGAAACAAACCGGGAAAGGAGTAACCGATAGACTTCAAGTGACAACAATAGTTTTCTTGCCGAACTGAATTGCAAGCTTCCGTTCATGGCCGATTGTGTCTGCTATGAGGTCGGATTAGTGGGTCTGCTTTTTGTTGCGGTGCGGGATATATCTGGGGCAACCGATTCCTCTTGCACGGCGTCCTGTGTGCCGTTTCTGGCTGTTTTTAGGCACCTGTAATACATACATTTCAGTGGCTTTCTAAGAAAGATGTGAAGTGGACCAAAGTCACATCGCACATCAGAGCGTAAAGTTGGTTCACCGAAGTAACACCTGCCCCACATGGATGTCCAAAATAGCCAAGCTCTTGAGCTGACAACCTTCGTCCAGCTCTGTTTCAACGACAAAGTGCTTGATGAGTACGAGGTCTGCTCCCCGGTCATGTCGATTGGTCGGAATGTAGAGTGTGACATCGTTATCGACAACGCGGCCGTGTCGTCATTTCACGCACTGCTCAGCCAGAAAGACGGTAAACTTTTTGTCGAGGACGCAGCGTCTACCAACGGTATTATGACAGATGGAATCAAAAAGTCCGTCGTGGAGCTTGCGCCGGGTGAGTCGGTCCAGATTGCTGGAAAATACTCGTTACGGTTAATCAGTACACCCACACGAACACCGACTGGGACACCGGCGAAGGATAAAAAGTCAGACCAGCCCAATGAGGGCGAGACCCTGATTGTCAGCACGACGACGCTCGCCAGGGTGGGTCGGGGTACCCGTCCGGCCTACTTGACATTGTCTGGGCCAGGGCGCCCTTCATGGATCATTAGACTAGAAAAGTCCTCAACCTCTATTGGTCGTAAACGATCTAGCGATGTACGCGTCGGAGGTTGGTTCTCTCCCGCAACACTCGCGTCAGTGGAACGCCGTGATGACGGTTTCTATTTAAGCGTTCTTAAAGCGAATCACGTATCCATCGACGGAGAATCGGTCAACGGGGACTGTCGCCTCGAAGAAGGCGACCGAATTGATCTAGGCGGCGTCACCGGGGTGTTTCATGAACGCACAAATCTCAGACACGGGTAACCCGACCGAGACAATCCCCGGATTTGAGATCGAACGCCAGCTCGCGCAAGGTGGTATGGCAACTGTTCATCTTGCAACACAATTGTCGCTACATCGCACGGTGGCACTTAAAGTCCTGCGTGCTTTCAGCGATCCTGAACACCAAGAGCGATTCTTCAACGAAAGCCGAATCATTGCCTCCCTCAATCACCGAAACATCGTCACCATTCATGATGTTGGTCAATTTGGTAAACAAACCTTCCTTTCGATGGAGTATTACGAAGGCGGCGATCTTGCATCAAAGATCGACCAAGGGCTTGTAGATCCATGTACAGCGCTAGAAATTACGGCGAGTATTGGAGATTGTCTTGGCTTCGCGCATGACCACGGAATCATCCACAGAGACGTCAAACCCGCAAACATCCTGTTTCACCATGACGGCACGCCTATTCTTACCGATTTTGGGATCGCGACCGATGTAACCGTCGACAGCAGCCTTACCGCATGTGGGACGACTATCGGTACCCCGTGTTACGTCAGCCCGGAACAGGTCCAAGGCATGGCGACAGACGGTCGAAGTGACATTTACAGCCTTGGCATTGTGCTTTATGAAATGTTGGTCGGGGAGCCCCCATTCCGCGAAGGATCGGCGATCGAGATTATGGCGGCCCAGGTGAATCTACCACCGCCGAAGCTGCCTGAGCGATTGCGCGAGTTCCAACCACTGCTAAACCGAATGTTGGCTAAGAAACCCGACGAACGTTTTGCGACCGCAGATGACATGGTCGACGCTCTTCGGGACTGTCAGATCGATTACGCTGGTGACGGTGAGAACGCACATCAGCTTCTCAGACGGCTAGCCAATCGCATGCTTGGTGCACGTGAACGGTATGGAGAGGCGATTCAAGAAACCTTCAGACAACCCAGCGTCTACAGATCATCGATTGCACTATTCGTATTAGCTGTAGCCTGGATAGTGGGAAGCGCGTTGCGTGGACCCGATCCAATCGACGAATACCTGGGTAAGGCCGAACAAGCGTTTGCTGACGATCGTCTTGCTTATCCCGTTGAAGAGAGTGCATTTTTCTACTTCCGAGAGGTGCTTACTCTAGATTGGGAGAACGACGATGCACTGGAAGGCTTGCACGACATCGCAGAAACCTATGCTGATCGAGCCGAAGGGGATCTCGTCAAGTCGAATTTCCCGTCAGCCAAATTCCATATCGATCGTGGTCTGGAGGCTGAGCCTGGTAACGAACGATTACGTAAACTCAGGCAAGATACGAAAGGACTACGGCGTTTCCCAGAAAAAGTTCTAAGTGGTATCAAATCGATTTTTGATTGACCGAGGTGTGTGGGCGTTGTTAATCACGCTCTCGGTAGTCATCTTTGTTGATCTCATCACTACCAGGTGTGCGGACTTCAGCCGGACTGGCTCCGCTTGCTCTGCTCTAAAATCGTAGCCGAACTGCCGAACGGAACTTGTCTGGTGCTGGCCGTTTCTACCGCTGAGTCTCTGTCCAGGAACGTCGGCTTTCTGGAATACTTCATGTAGTTTCTAGGATACT